>NZ_JAERLZ010000008.1:0-143446 GCF_018256175.1 Gluconobacter sp. Dm-44
ACCTGATGCAGTTGCGCCGCGCACTTCCCGCCGCCATGACCGCCATAGGTGACGATCATCAAGGGTTTTCCTTTCCACTCGAGATAGCAATGGTCGATTGCGTTCTTTAAAGCGGCGGGATACCCCCAGTTATATTGGGGTGTCACGAAGACGACCCCATCCGCTTGCGCCACCTTCTCGCTCCAGGCTTTTGAATGGGGTTGCTTGTAAAGCCCAAGTGCCGGAATGCCGGGCTCGTCGTCCATCGGAAGCGACCATTCCGCGAGATCGATGATCTCGATGGCGAGATCGGTCCTTTCCTGTCTGACTTCGGAAACCCACCGTGCGATGGCAGGGCAATGACGCCGGGCCCGCACACTGCCCATAATCACCAGAACCTGCTTCGTCATTTTTGCGGCCAAGCCTCCAGATGTGTTCGCGTGGTTACCGTCCATCCTACTTCAGGCCGCTCTCTTGCCGCACACGTTCCAGCATCACGACAAAATCGCGACTGGCATCTCCGGCGCTGATCGCACTCAGCAGGCGATCGCGGACAACAGAGGCATAAGGCAGCGGAACGCCATAGTCGCCTCCAGCATCCATGAACATACTGACGTCCTTCAGACCGAGCGTCACCGGCGCGCCGGGATAGTCGTAATCGTGCTCGACCATCAGCTTGCCGTAGTTCCTGTGGACCGGAGCATTGTAGAAGCTGCCCGTCATAACCTCGAAGATCACGCGGGGGTCGGTTCCGGCTTTCTCATTGAGCGCGAACACCTCCGCCATTTGCTCGATGGTCGAATAGATCATGAAATTCAGCGACAGCTTGGCGAGATTGGCCTGTATGGGGTCATCGCCCATCCGGAAGATATGCGGTCCAAAGCACTTGAGCACCGGTTCCAGGCGATCCAGTGCGTCACGGCTTCCCGCCGCCATAACAAACAGTTCCCCCGCTTCTGCCGCGGGCGGGCGCCCGAGAACGTTGGCGCTGACATAACTCTGCCCACGCTCCGCATGACCGTCGCGCAGACGGCGCGCCTGGGCGAGGGAGACCGTGCTACAGCAGACGTGAATGGCCTTTGACGACAAACCGGCCGCAATTCCGTCCTTGCCGAACGTTGTTTCCTGGGTAGTCGCATCGTCGAACATCATGGAAAAGACGATATCGACTTCCCAGGCGACGGCGGCGGGCGTTTCCACCAGGACCGCTCCCATAGCCACGAGATCGTCTGCTTTGGCTGCTGTTCGATTGTAGACGACGAGATGATGTCCCGCATCGAGAAGGCGTCTTGCCATAGGATGGCCCATGGCGCCAAGTCCGATAAATCCGATTTTCATGATGATGTCTCTTTGCTGTGGTTGCACGAGATCCTCAGGGGGCCCGTGTCGCTTCATGTGAGATTTTAAAAAGGCGGGGCTTGGCGTGCTTCATCACGTAAGCCACATTTCGACTCATGCGCGCCAGATCATCCCTAATTCCGTCCTGTATGGACGGTCCAGATGCGGGCCTTCCCTGGCTGTTGGGAGGGCACATGCAGCAGAAAACTCGCCGGACGGCGGACCTTCATGCCCATTCCCGTGGTCAGATCTTCGGGATCGGGCATGGGGTGATGGGTATGCGGACGGAAGAGGCATACTGGCTGATTGGCCCCGGCCAGGCTTTGTGGATGCCACCTTATCTGTGCCATAAAGCCCGTTCGCACGGCGCCGTGCGCGGATGGAGCCTGTTCATCGATCAGGCACGCTCCACGATGTTATCCGCCCAGCCGTTTCTCGTGCGGGGTACGCCCCTCCTGATCGCGCAAGCCGAACGGCTATCGCATTGTGCGTCGGATCAATCCTGGAGCGATAGTCTCGCCCGTCTGGCCGAGAGTTTCTGGGATGAATTTTTATCCTTGCCCCGCGCATCGGTTTCCCTGCCGTTTCCGACGGATGGCCGCCTGCGTCGTGTGGCTGATGCGCTGAGTGAAAATCCGGCCGACACGCGCGAGCAGCAGGACTGGGCGATCGAGGCTTCCATGTCAGTGCGTTCCTTCGTCCGGCATTTCGGGGCTGAGACGGGAATGCCGTTTACGGCCTGGCGTCAGCGGCTGCGTATCCTCAATGCCCAGGAAAGACTTGCACGCGGGGAGGCGGTTACAAGCGTCGCACTTGATGTCGGTTACGAAAGTCCAGGTGCCTTCGCGGCAATATTTCGGAAGATCACGGGGCATAGTCCCGCAGCCTATATGAAAATGTGCAGGTCGAGTGACAAAGGTTCGTAAAGTTTATTTGCCCATCTCAGATCAGATCTTGGATAACCTACTGGTTACGGCACCATATCAATGGTTAGAAAGTGGCTTATATCTGCTCTTGGTAAATCATTCATACGTATTGCCTGACTTATATGAGGGCGATTACTGCCTGTCCGGTATTAATAAAAATTATCTGCAAGTGGCCATGCGCACTACAGCATGTGTGGTGACAACCTGAGACCTCATATCGGTAAAAGGATCAGGTTATCATTCTGGTTTCATCGCGCAAATGGCGTTGGCCTCGACTGACTGGGCAGCCGTGGGCGCTGATTCCAGCATGTCGTCTACAAGAGCGCAGCACTCGGCTTTTCCAGTCGCCAGAAGCGTGCGGAACGTTGGAACACGCGACAGCCCCCAAAGCATAGTTGTCACGATGGAAACCGGCAGTTTTTCCAGTCTCGCCTTGTCCTTCGGGTAAATCTCATATCCCTGGCTCCGGATCATGGCAAAGCAGGCGCGGACACCAAGAGCCAGGGTTTGGGCACGGCTCCATGAAGCGCCTCTGCCACGCTGCACGCCAGCAACGGCAACGCTTTCGAAAGCGGCACCCAGCGGAACATGACAGCGAAGCCACAGGGCCATTTGAGGCTCGTGCCGGGCTGGCAACCCCGCAGCCCTGAAAAGATGTGCCCATTCCGGGTCGTTGGTCAGCGTCTCGCGCTTTCCGACGGACATCTTGAGATGGCCGTTCGCATCGAAATCGGACTGGATAAAGGGCATGCCGATCACGGTACGTTCAGGGCCGACCGCCTGCCGGAGACGGTCCGGTTCAAACGTCATGAACATGAAATGGATTTTCCGGTCGGCAGAGCGCGTGAGCGCCGGCAGAAGCGATCTCACCTGGTAGTCTTTCACCGTAACAAGCAGGAGATCATACGGAATGTTTCCATCCAGCGTGTCGCAGATGGTCGCTGAGGCGTGCTCATGCGTCGTTGTCACGATCCCTCCATCCCGTTGCAACTGTGCAAGGCGCGCAGAATTCGGACGGGCAATGATCGTGACCTCATGCCTCGTGTTTCGCGCGAAATGAAAGGCGAAAGCGCTGCCGATCCGTCCGCCGCCCAGAATGGCGATGCGCAGTGGTGAAGACTTATTGGAAGATATGCTCATGTGCTGTGCCCCTGCGTTTCCGGGAAACAAGATCCAGCCCGAATCAGGATTGAGATCCGGACAGTATTTCCGAAAGAGGACAGACTGAATGGGATCAGATACACCGGTAAAGCCGTGAACTTACAGGGGTATAGGAACTAACAGGATGAGCAGCCTGCACGCCAGTGAGAAGGCGCTTGGTCTCTATCTTCGCAATGCACGCCAGAAACTTGATCCTGCCGTACTGGGATTCCCGGCAACCCGCCGACGAACCCCGGGCCTGCGTCGCGAGGAGGTGACGCACCGCGCGAAGCTGAGCGTGACATGGTACACTCGGCTTGAGCAGGGCCGGGGCGGCATGCCGTCGGCGGCGGCTCTGGAGCGTCTTGCTGGTGCCTTGATGCTGACCGACGCCGAACGCGAGCATCTTTTCCTTCTCGGGCTGGGGCGATCGCCCGAGGCACGTTATCGGCAGGACACGGATGTCACGCCGAGACTTCAACGCGTGCTCGACAGGCTTGATTCCAGTCCGGCGTTTATCCGCACCGCAACCTGGGACATGGTCGCATGGAACCGTGCGACCACGGAACTGATGACGGATTTTGCGCTCCTCCCGCCCGAACACCGCAATATTCTTCGGCTGATTTTTCTCGACCCGCGCAGCAGGATGCTTCATCCGGATTGGGAAAATGCTGCCCGTTTCATCGTCAGCAGTTTCAGGATGGATACGGCCCGGGCAGGTGCATCGGAGGCGGTCGAGCCTTTAGTGGCGGAGCTTTGCGCTGCCAGTCCTGAATTCCGGGCGCTGTGGCAGGACAGGACGGTTCATACGTTCGGGCATGGCGCCAAGATGTTCCATCATCCTGTTCATGGTCCCCAGGCCTTTGAGGTTTCAACCTTCGCAGTCGATGGGCGCCCGGACCTGATTCTGGTCATATACGGCGAGGTGTCATAAGGCGCTTGCATATAAGTGAGTATTCACTTACCAATTCTCCGTAAGGAGAAACCATGCCATCACGTCCATCCAGACTTTCCGCGACGGATCGTAGGCAGGCGATCCTGTCAGCGGCGGCTCCCGTTTTCGCCCGGCTTGGTCGGGAGGGTGCGACTACGAAAGAGATCGCCAGAGCGGCGGGTGTCTCCGAAGCCCTTCTTTACCGACACTTCGCCAGCAAGGAGGTGCTTTATGCAGAACTTGAGGCCCACTGCGTAGAAGCCAACGCTGTCGGCAGTCGTCTTCTCGCGGAGGCAATACCTTCGACAGCAACACTGGTCACAGGCGTGGCCCTGCTTGTCCAAGCGGTCTTCCCCGGCATCGGCGATGGGCAGTCTCACGACGATACCAAGCGGCTGGTCACGGCTAGTCTGCTGGGCGACGGACAGTTCGCAAAGGCTTTCCTCGACCGGCATGTGAAACCCTGGATCGGCGTTTTTGAACGATCTTTCCGGGCTGCGCAGGACGCAGGCGATGTCGAGGACGGTGTTGAGACCGGGAGTGCCGAGATCTGGTTCGTCCATCATCTGGCGAACACGCTGCATCTGATCAGCCTGCCCGACATCACGGTCGTTGAATACGGCGTGACACGCGCCAAGCTGATCGAAAACACGGTCCGTTTCCTGCTGCGCGGGATCGGCCTCAGAAGCACCACCATAAACCGGCATTACGATCCTGAAAAACTCAGGACAACTTTTGCATTGATGGATCAGGACACCCCATGAAACCGATCAGGACAATAGCTGTCATTGGTGCGACGGGTCGGCTTGGCGCGCCGGTCGCGACAGAACTGGCTAGACATTTCGAGGTTCGCGCCATTGTCCGCTCGCCGGACAAGGCGCGCAGGATGCTTCCAGACACTGTCGAGATCGTTCAGGCCGATCTGCGGGAGGTTCCGGGGCTGCGCTCGGCTCTCGATGGGGTAGATGCCATTTATCTCAATCTCGCGACCGAAACGGCAGACCCGAACCTTCCTTTCTATGAAGAGCGCGAGGGGGTGCGAAACCTGATGACGGCGCTACAGGGGCTGGATATCCGGTATATTGCCAAGATCGGCGCTCTTGGCGCCTATCCGCCGGCACTTGGACACATCAAACATAATGTCGTGCCCAATATCATCCGTATGGAAGGGCACAAGATCATCACGGACACCGGTATCCGTCATACCTTCTTCGCGCCGACGCATTTCATGGAATTACTGCCTTTCATGATCAGCGGACGCGCGATCCAGTGGATCGGGAATACGCGCGTCAGGATCTGGTGGATCAGCGCCGCGGATTACGCGCGATGGGTGGTCGAGGCGTTCCAGAATCCTGAGGCAATGCCGGAACACTGTCCCGTGCAGGGACCGGAGGCGATCTCCGTCAGACAGGCGCTGGAGCGGTTTGTAAAAAACTACGATCCCTCTCTCAAAATCCGCGTGGCCCCACTCTGGGTCATGCGGATGATCGGTCTTTTCAATCCGAAAATGAAATTCGTGGCGCATCTGTTTGCCTATTTCGGGGATCACGAAGATCCGTTTTGCGCCAAGGAGACCTGGGAAAAGCTGGGAAGGCCGACGACCACGCTTGAGATGTTCGCGCGGGGGCTCCGGCAAAGTCGGAATTTGCAGCAGAGCGTCAAATGAAGGGTATCGAAACGACCAGAAACGGGGAAAGAGCGATGAGCATACCTAAATGCCTGGAAGAAGGTCGGACAGGGCTGGTCGTCCCGATTGTGGATTTCAATCGCTGTGAGGGAAAAGACGCCTGTGTCGCCGTGTGCCCTTACAATGTTTTCGAGGTTCGAAAGATCGACCGTTCTGACTATCGTGAGCTCTCCTTTGTCGGAAAGATCAAAAGCCGCGTTCATGGGGGAATGGTCGCGTATACGCCTTATGCCGATCAGTGCCGTGCCTGCGGTCTCGGTGTAAAGGCCTGTCCCGAGCGCGCCATCAAACTTGTGAAAGTCTGACGCGCAGAAACAGATCGGCTGGCTCTTGAAACCGTGCTCGGCAGGCATAGTTAGCTTGATACAGAGCCACATTTTAGAGTAGTATTTACCTGTATAATCAGCGTCCTGATTACGGGCAAATTTTTCAAAGTCGATAAATATTTCTAGAGGTAGCCGGTTGTCTGCTCCTGTATCACTGAACCGGCAGGTAAATCAGGGGAACAGGAACCGGCGATTTTATTTGAGTGATTGTGACCTTGTAATTTGATGCTTGTTCATTCCAGGTGCATGTAAAATATACTTTTGGGTAATCCCTTATCTCAACGAAAATCTGACGGTGACTGCCCCATGACGCGCTTAAATGCCGCGCTGAAGGCACTTTCGGAATTGTAACCAGCCAGTTCAGCAGCGCGTCCTACACTTATTCCCTTTTTGGCAAGATGGCGTGCTGCAACCGTCATGCGCCATTTGGCCAAATAGTTCATACAGGTCTCGCCAATTGTTGCTTTGAAATGGGCCGCAAAGCTGGTCCGTGACATTCCGGCAATTCCTGCAAGACTTTGAAGCGTCCATTGGATTTGCGGAGTTTTGTGGATCGCGGATAGGACGGCGTGAAGCCGTGGATCGCGCAAAGCATATAGCCAGCCAACACCCTGAGTGCTGTTAATAATATGCAGCCGAAGTCCCTGAATCAGGAGCATTTGAGCGAGATGAGTCGCAAGGAGTTCTCCTCCTATTACCGGATGACGTAATTCAGACATCAGTTGCTCGATGGCCCATCTCATCATGTTTCCCGACGCATCAGGCCTAATGTGTATCAGGGGTGGAAGCTCACTGAGCATTTGTTCTGCATAGGGCGCTCTAAACTTGAAAAACCCGCCTACGCCGAGGACATGTCCTCCACCATTCAATACGGCAGTATGGCCGGCGGGCACGGACAGTAAAACATCGTAGGCATTTCGAGGCAAAATGGTTCTGTTCGTGTAAGTCCGAAAAGCGTGTTGGCCTGACAAGAGGACTAGATCTCCCGCCTCCAGCTGAACGGGACCATCAAGACCGTCCACCTCAACCCAGCATGTCCCTGTCTGTATGACCTGACATTTCAGACCGGGTCCTTCTGGAAATTCCAGACACCACTCTCCCTTTGCGCTCAGGCCACGAAAACCGTAGCTGTCAGGCTCAAGGAGCCGGAGAATTTCAGAAAGTGGATCCATAAAGCCCCTGTACGATTGCGACGAAAAACCGGATTATAAAACATGGATCGTACAAGAGGCATTCGCTAGAAAAAAGACCATTCTGAAACGCGATGCGAGTATTCCATGCCCAGTCATGAAGCCCTTATTCTTGGCAAGAAGCGTGGTCTGTTCGAGATCCGCGCTGTTCCGGACACCGCTCCCGGTACGGATGAAATTCTCGTTTCCGTGCGTGCCGTTGCGGTTAATCCGTTTGAACGGCTCATCCAGTCCGTGGGCGATATCATCACACCCTATATGATTTATCCGGCCATTTTGGGTTCAGATGTCGCCGGTGAAGTCATCGCGGTCGGTTCAAATATAACACGTTTCAGAGTGGGAGATCGGGTCGCAGGTTTTGCTGCCGGAGCGGAAAAGGGGCGAAGGTCTGCCGAAGGGGGATTTCAGGAGCAGGTCATTCTCTTGGAGAAAATGACGACCCCGCTTCCGGACGACCTATCCTTTGAAGCAGGAAGCGTTTTGCCTCTTGCCCTGACAACTGCTGCTTCGGGCCTGTTCCAGTCTGATTTTCTAGGCATGCGACATCCCTCCACGCAGCCTGTGTCAACGGGTCAGACGCTGATCGTATGGGGAGGTTCCACAAGCGTAGGATGCAATGCAATCCAGCTTGCGGTTGCAGCGGGCTATGATGTCATTACGACGTCATCTCTACATAATGCACCCTATCTGAAAAGTCTGGGCGCCCGTGTCGTTTATGATCGACACTGCCCATCGACACCTTCGGTCATGATTGAGGAGTTGCGTGGACGGGAGGTCTGCGGGGCTCTGACGATCGGCACCGGATCAGCCAAAGCCTGTATTGATATTCTGGGTGCCTCTAAAGGGCAGCGCTTTATCGCATTGGCAACGCCCCCTGGGTCTTTCGACGAAATTCCGGCAGGGCGTGGACGCTGGCAAAAACTAATTCCTGCCTTGATGTGGATAGTGGCCGGAAATATTTCTCTTACTCTGAGAGCCCGACGCAAAGGTGTAAAAACAAAATTCATCTGGGGTGGGAGTGCACTCCATAATGACGTCGGTCCTATGATTTACAGGGAATTCCTGCCGTCGGTGCTTGAAAGCGGGCAGTTCAGGCCCGCGCCTGAGCCAGAAATTGTCGGGCACGGCCTGGAAGTAATTCCAGAAGCACTCGAACGCCAGCGTAAGGGCGTTTCGGCCAGAAAACTGGTTGTAACCCTAGGGCCACGATAACGGCCGATTCAAAACAGAACCGACATGCAACGAACGGGCGTCTGACGAGTTCTTGCAGAGGCAAAATACAGCGTTTCATCGCGTCTCTGTTTTGAGAAAAAATTCTGTCTCGAGTGGAAAAGACCAAAACTTGGAAAACGATGCGATCGCCAAAACGCTCACAAAGTCTGGCTCTCTCCACAATCGGCGGATTGCGATTGTCGGGGGCGGGCCGGGCGGCCTGGCTTCGGCAATGCTGCTGGCCCATGCCGGTGCGGACGTGACGCTCTATGAGCGGCACGGTAAGCTCGGGGGCAGGTCTTCCGCCATTGAGGGCGAAACAGGAGCCGGGGCGTTCCGGTTCGATACCGGCCCGACCTTCTTTCTTTATCCGCAGATCCTTCGGGATATCTTCACGCGCTGCGGACTGCGGATGGAAGACACGATCACCCTGAAGAAACTTGATGAAAACTACGATCTGGTTTTTGAAAACGGCCCTTCTCTGACTGTCACGTCCGACATTGAGGTGCTGGAGCGTGAGATTGCGCGGATCGATGCGCAGGATGCCAGACAGGTCCGGGCGTTCATTGCCGATAACCGTGCCAAGTTCCGGAACTTCATTCCTGTTTTACAGCGGCCTTTCAACAGTATCCTGGATCTGTTGCGCCCTGACATGCTGCGGGCTTTTCCGAAACTGCGGCCACTCGCCTCGGTTGACCGGGATCTGAGCCGGTATTTCCGGGATCCGAGGACACGGCTCGCCTTTTCGTTTCAGAGCAAATATCTCGGCATGTCGCCTTACAGATGTCCGAGCCTTTTTACGATCCTGAGTTTCATGGAGCATGAATACGGCATCTATCATCCCGTCGGGGGCACAATGGCCGTCATGGAGGCCATGGGGCAGGCGGCGGAACGGCTTGGGGTTAAGATCCGTCTGAACACGCCCGTGCGTGAGATTCTGACCCGCAAGGGGCGCGCAACCGGTGTGCTGACCGATCAGGGGCCTGAACGGGCGGATGCCGTCGTCATCAATGCCGATTTCGGGCGGGCGATGACGAAGCTGGTTCCGGACCGCAAACGGCGCCGGTGGAAGAACACGTCCATCGAGCAGAAGAAATATTCCTGCTCGACCTTCATGATGTATCTTGGAATTGAGGGCAGTGTCCCGGACAAGGGACACCACACGATTTTCCTGTCGGAATCCTATGACCGGAACTTCGCTGAAATCGAGGCAGGGGAAATGCTGTCCGAGGAGGCGTCTCTCTACATCCAGAACGTCTGCGTGACCGATCCGGAGCAGGCGCCGGCGGGCCATTCCACGCTCTATGTCCTGATGCCGGTGGGGCATCTGCGTGACGGGGGTGTGGACTGGACGGATGAAACACGGGCGCAGGCGCGCAAACTCGTGATGGCGCGTCTGGAGAAGGCCGGTTTTGCGAATATCGAGGAGCGGATCCGCTTTGAGAAGATTCTGACGCCGGCCGACTGGGAGGAGCGTTACGACGTTCACAAGGGGGCGGTTTTCAATCTGGCGCATAATCTGGGTCAGATGCTGCACCGGCGGCCGCACAACCGTTTCGAGGATATTCAGGGCGTCTATCTGGCGGGGGGCGGAACCCATCCGGGAAGCGGGCTTCCGGTGATTTTCGAGGGTGCGCGGATCAGCAGCGACCTGGTGATCCGCGATCTTGCGCCTCGCAGGGGTTCTGCGTTTTTCAACCGGCGTTCCCGGAAAGGGGCCACCCATGTCGCGTCCTGAACACAAGTCGTCCGTCATTATCATCGGAGCCGGGCTGGGCGGACTTGCAGCGGCCTGCACGCTGGCGGCGCGTGGCTATAAAGTGACCGTGCTTGAGGTCAATGACTGGCTGGGGGGCAAGGCTGCGGAATGGCGGGAGGGCGGCTACCGCTTCGATATGGGGCCGACCATCCTGACCGTTCCGCGTGTGCTGGAGCGTGTTTTCGCCGAAGCGGGCGTTGATATGCACGAGCGGCTGGATCTGCGGCGGCTTGATCCGCAGTGGCGCTGCTTTTTCGAGGACGGGCAGACGCTTGATCTGGAAGAAAATGCGGAGCGGATGGCGCAGGTTCTGGAAAGCCTGTGTGCAGGGGATGGCGACGGGTATCGCGACCTGATGGAAACCAGCCGTCAGCTGCATGAGACGTCCGAACGGTTTTTCTTCTGGAAAAGCGTGGGCGGCATTGCGGATACGATGGATCTGCGCACGTCGTTCACGCTTGCGACGTTGCAGGATGTACTTCGGCTGCGGATGGATTCCACGTTCGCGCGGGAAATCCGCAAGCGCATCCATAATCCGCAGGCGGCGCAGATGCTGGATCATCTGACGCAGTATGTGGGCTCTGATCCATTTCAGGCACCAGCGGTACTGCTTGGTATTGCCGATATGCAGAGTCATGACGGGGTCTGGTATCCGATGGGGGGCACCCGTGCCGTTCCGGAAGCGCTGGTCCGGCTTGGCGAGGAACTCGGTGTCGAATTCAGGACGGGAATTCGGGTGCAGCGGATCCTGACGCGGGCCGGGCGCGCCTGTGGCGTTCTGACGGCGCAGGGTGATGTTCTGGAGGCAGATGCGATCGTTTCCAACATGGACAGTGTGCGCACGATGCGGGAGTTGTTGGCGCATGTTCCGACCGCAGGGTTTGAGCGGCACTGGAAGCGGCGCCGGCCAGCGTGTTCGGGTGTGGTGCTCTATCTGGGGCTGGATCGTGCCTATGATCATCTGGCGCATCATGACTTCGTCTTTTCCGACGATCCGGAAGAGGAATTCGACGCCATCTATCGCCGGGGCGTGCCTGCGCCGGACCCGACCTGCTATCTTGCGGCACCGTCACGGACCGACCCCGGGGTCGCACCGGAAGGGGGCGAGGCGCTGTATGTTCTGGTGCACACCCCTTACATCCACCGCGGTCAGAACTGGCAGGACATGTTTCCGGGATACCGGCAGGTCATTCTCGACAAGCTGAAGCGCTGTGGAGGAATGCCTGATCTGGAGGAGCGGATCAGGGTGGAACATCATCTGACGCCGCTCGATATTCAGGAACGTTATTCCACGTTACGTGGGGCAATTTATGGTCTGGCGAGCCACGGGCGTCTGAACGGGGCGTTCAAGCCTGCGAACCGCTCAGCAGATGTTCCGGGGCTTTATCTTGCAGGCGGCTCTGCGCATCCCGGAGCGGGAATGCCGATGGCGCTGATGTCGGGATGGATCGCGGCGGACTGCGCCGATCAGGACATGACGAAAGCCCGCGTCTCGTGACAGCGCCCGGGGGGCGGCATCCGCTGGTGGCCGCACTTGTGTCGCGGGGCATGCGCCGGGGGATTCAGCGCGGTTTCAATGCGGTCCGGCTGTCGGGAGATGCAGAGGCACTGCGTCATCGCGGACCTCTCGTGGTGTGTGCAAACCATCCGGGATGGTGGGATCCTGCGGTTTTTGCATGGTTGCAACATCATTTTTTCGGGCACTGTCATGGCTATGGCCCGATGGAAGCGGCGGCCTTGCGCCGATACCCGCTGCTGGAAAAGGCCGGGCTTATCCCCATTGATCCTAATGATCCGCAGTCGCTCCGGCAGTTTGTTCGTGTTGCGCGGGATGTACTGCAGCAGGGGCATGTCCTGTGGATCACGCCTCAGGGAGACTTTGCCGATTGCCGTGTGCGGCCCGTCCGGCTTCAGCCGGGGTTTGCGCATCTGGTGCGGCATATTCCTTCGGTCCGGCTTGTGCCGCTGGCGATCGAATATCCATTCTGGAACGAGAACCGGCCGGAGCTTCTGCTCAGATTTGGCGCCCCGGTGCCTGTGGGTGAGAGGGAGAGTGTGCGCTGTGTGACTATGCGCATGGAGGCCGCTCTGACGGAAACGATGGATGCGCTGGCGCGCGATGCGTGTACGCGCGATGCAGCACGCTTTACGACGTTTGTGCAGGGGCGGGCAGGGATCGGCGGCCTTTATGATATGGGGCGCAGAGCCCGGCAGTGGGGGCGGCGGGAGAATTTTCAGCCACGGCATGATCCATGACCCGAAAGCTTGAGAAACTGGCATTCGGCGCGGCTCTTCTGCCATTCGTTATGACGCTGCTGAATCTGGGCAGGTTGCGCAGGCTTCCGGACGCATCCGGACATGGGGCAATTTCCGTTCTGATTCCGGCGCGGGATGAAGAAAAAACCATTCAGGGAGCGATTGATACGGTTCTGGCCAGTCAGGGCGTGGAGCTGGAACTGATCGTGCTTGATGACCATTCGAGCGACAGGACGCTGGAGATTCTGCGGGCCTGCGATGATCCGCGTCTGCGCGTGTTACAGGCGCCCGATCTTCCGGAAGGATGGTGCGGCAAAACGCATGCCTGTGCGGTGCTCGGGGAGGCTGCGCGGTACGGGTTGATGCTGTTTGTTGATGCGGATGTGCGGCTGCAGCCCGATGCGCTGGCGCGGCTTTCCGCCCTGATGGCGGAGCAGCCTGATGTTTCGTTTCTCAGTGGTGTGCCGCGGCAGGTGACGCGGACATTTCTGGAGTGGCTGCTCCTGCCGTTTATCCATGTCCTGCTGCTGGGGTATCTGCCGATGGTACTCGATACCGGCCGGAAGCCTGCTTTCGCTGCGGCCTGCGGGCAACTCGTTCTGGTGAGACGCAAAGCCTATCAGGCCAGCGGGGGGCATGCTGCCGTCCGAAACCGGTTGCATGACGGGCTTGCCCTTGCGCGACAGTTCCGGGGGCACGGGTTTCGGACGATGCTGTTTGATGCGACGGATCTCGCCTCGTGCCGGATGTACCGCCGTGGGGCGGATGTCTGGAACGGGCTTCTGAAAAACGCGACGGAAGGCATGGCGACGCCCCGGGGGCTTCCGGTCTGGAGCGTGTTGCTCGGAGCAGCGCAGATTCTTCCCTTCGTACTGCCTGCAACCCCGGTCTCCCGGCTGGCGGCCGGGATGACGCTTCTGACACGGGGGCTGATTTCGTACCGCTTCCGGCAGGGCTGGGGCACTGTTGTACTGGCGCCCCTTGGAACAGCACTGCTGCTGCTGCTTCAGTGGCAGGCGTTGATTGGCAGATGTCTTGGCCATGCGCCGCGCTGGCGGGGGCGGTCTTATCCACGGGGGTCTGTATGATGAAATTACCTCTGATGCTGTTTTTGTTTCTGTTACCCGGTGCCGTGCAGGCTGCTGCACTGACTGTGACGGTGACGAATATTCCTGATGCGACCGGGAATATTCGCGTGGCTGTGTGTATGAAGGCGGAGTTTCTGGCACCGGATTGCGGGTATCATGCGATCGTACCGTCCCGGCCGGGGCAGGTGAGCGTAACATTTGCGGATGTCCGGCCTGGGGTTTATGCGGTTCAGTCCTTTCAGGACCGCAATGGCAACCAGAAGCTGGATCAGAATTTTCTGGGGATGCCCAAGGAGCCACTGGGCTTTTCGCGCAGTCCGCCGATGCATTTCGGACCACCCCGGTTTGCCGATGCGGCCTTTACACTTGGAAATCAGGATGCGGCGCTCTCCGTAGCCTTGAGAACGAAGTAGGGGGACCGCACAGATGACGGTGTCCGACGACGTTGTCGCCCGGCTGAAACAGCCGGCAGAGCATTGGAAGGCGGTGCCGATGACAGTTCGGTTGCGTCTGGTCAGACGGTTCCGTCGGCTTTTGCGCAGCAGGTGGCGCATGTTGTCCAGTCTGTTTCCCGCACGACCGGCAATCGAGACATGGACGGCCGAGTTGCTACCGTTGCTGGCAGCGTGCAGGTTTCTTGAGCGAAATGCAGAAAAAGTTCTGCGAGCACGCACAGCAGGAATGTGGGGGCGGCCGCTGTGGCTGCCGGGTGTGACGTCGCATGTGGAACGGCGGCCTTACGGGGCGGTTCTGATCCTTGCACCGGGGAATTACCCGCTGATGCTGCCGGGTATCCAGCTTTTGCAGGCTCTGGTGGCGGGCAATGTGGTGGCTCTGAAGCCAGCCCTAGGGGGGGAGGCGGCGGCGCGTTTGCTGGTCGATCTTCTGGCGCAGGCTGGTTTCCCCCAATCCGTATGTATGGTTCTACCAACGGATTCAGGGGCTGAGGCAGTTGCGGCGGGTTTTGATCTGATCATGCTGACGGGATCCGTGCAGACGGGGCGGCAAGTGCTTGAGGGTGCTACCAGGACACTGACGCCGACGATCATGGAGCTTTCAGGCGTAGACCCGGTGTTTGTGCTTCGGGGCGCTGATCTGGGATATGTGGCTCGTCGGCTTGCTTATGGGATCCGTTTGAATAACGGCGCGACATGTATCGCGCCGCATCGGGTTTTTGTCCGGCACGAAGACAAGGCAGAATTTCTGGCATTGCTAAGGTCCACGTTGGCACAAAAACCACCGCTCTCATGCGACAGTGCTGGCCAGGCGCGGCTCGCGGCATTGGTGGAGCAGATTGAAGCTTCGGGTGGTCGTGCGGAAACAATTGGTGGTGTGACCCTATTCACGGAGGTGGAAGGGCTAAGCGACCGTCTGGATACGGATATCTTCGTGCCATGGCTGGCGGTGACAGGTGTGTCAGACATGGAAGAGGCCCTGATGTTGGACACGGGAATGTCTTATGCGCTGGGAGCGAGTATTTTCGGACCTGTGCCTGAGGCCACACGAATGGCACGACGAATACGCTCCGGCTCAATCTGCATCAACGACCTGATCGTCCCGACTGCGGATCCGAGACTGCCTTTTGGAGGAGCGGGCGCAAGTGGCTATGGAGTGACGCGTGGGCCGGAGGGATTGTTGGCATTAACGCGACCTGTGGTGACGTCGGTCCGCAGTGATCAGGTTATAAAGGCGTCTGGCTTCATCGCCCGGGTGGCTCGCAGAGTTACGAAGTCTCGATATTTGCAATCTCTGGATGGCCGGATCTGATCCTTGTCGGCTACTGCGAGACAATCGCCTCAGACGCTCTTACGGGAGTAAGAACGGAAAGCGGACGAGGAGTTCCCAAGGTCCGCCAAGATATCGCCACAGGCGAAGGGCCGCTCCATAGGTTCTGACAGGCCTGTATGCCGGTAAGAGATTTTCCAGAAGCTCTCGGGCTTTCTGGGGAGTAACCTTGTTCTGGATGGTCAGATGGGGGTACCATCGCGCGCGATCCTGTGCCGTACGGCGTTCTGGCGGAACAAGAGCGGCAATTTCTTCCCGGACGACTTTGATCTCAGGGGAGATGATACGATAAGCCACACCCCGTCCCAGCAGAAATGGCGCCTCGATTGTGACGCGGGGCGCCTGTCGGTATCCGGTCAGATGCGTCAGGAGGGTGTCTGCATAGTCTGCAGGCAGGGCGTGGAAAAGCGTGATATGGGCAGGGACAATATTGCGGTCTTGGGGAAAGTGGCGGTCCCGCATGGACTGCGCCCAGTCCTGCATGGACTGTTCCAACTCAAGGGTCAGGATCAGGGGCGCGTCCTGTTTTTCGGACAGAGAGTGACTCACGCTTTACGCGCCCAGCCCGCTGCAGCCGGGGTGAGGGTTTCGAGAAAAGCAGATGCACTCGAGCGATACTCCTGCTGTCTTTCCCTGCTGAAACGGTGCCACGTTGCATACATGTTTTTCATGCGCATGTTGTGAGAAAACCGTGTTTCGTGCCGTGCCAGAAAGTCCCAGTAAAGAGCGTTGAAGGGGCACGCCTCGGAGCCTGTCTTTTGTCCGACGTCAAACCGGCATTTCCCGCAGTAATCCGACATGCGGTTGATATAGGCGCCTGAACCTACATACGGTTTGGACGCGATCTTCCCGCCATCCGCAAACTGGCTCATGCCAATGACGTTGGGAAGTTCAACCCATTCGAAGGCATCGAAATATACAACCAGAAACCAGTCAGAGACTTCTTGCGGATTTAGACCAGCCAGAAGGGCAAAATTGCCCAGAACCATCAGGCGCTGGATGTGATGGGCGTATGCTTCCCGTTTTGTCTGGTCGATACTCTGGGCCAGACAGTTCATGTCTGTCTGGCCCGTCCAGAAAAACTCAGGCAGGGGTCTGCGAGCGGCCAGCTCATTCCGGGATGCAAACCGGGGCATGTCGCGCCAGTACATTCCGCGCATATATTCGCGCCAGCCAATGATCTGGCGAATGAAACCTTCGACCGAATTGATGGGGGCGTCGCCCTGCTCGTAGGCCTCGGCTGCTGCTGTGCAGACCTCGAGCGGAGTCAGTAACCCCGTGTTGAGACAAAGGGAGAGGCTGCTATGATAAAGATAGTCCTGCCCCGTCATCATGGCATCCTGGTAGCGCCCAAAGTCGGGGAGGGATGTTCCAACAAATGCTTCAAGTGCCTTCAGGGCCTGAAGCCGTGTAACAGGAAGTGCGAAAGGCTCCAGCTCTCCGAAATGCTCACCGAAGCGATGCTGCACGAGTTTCAGGACATCTGTGGTCGTATCATCGGGATTGAAACGCTCTGGAGAAGGATAATTCAGGCGGCAGGCAGGTTTTTCGCGGTTGTCATGATCGAAATTCCATTGACCGCCCGCCGGTGTGCCGTCAGCATTCATCAACAGACCGGTTTTCAGGCGCATCTCGCGATAGAAATACTCCATGCGTAGCGCTCTGCGGCCTTTGGCCCAATGCTCGAATTCGTCCCGCGAGCAGATGAACCGGTCATCCTCAAGAATGTCGCAGGGAATGCCAGCTTTTTTACCCCATTCCTGCTGGAGTTGACAGACACGATATTCAGAGCCTGTGACTGTCCGGATACGCGTGGCACGGTGCCTTTTCGCTGCACGCACAACCTCGCCTGTGAAACCGTGCGTATTTTCCGGCGCGTCGAGTGTGACATAATCGACCGTCCAGCCCTTTGCTCGCAGATCATCGGCAAAGTGACGCATGGCGGAAAATATGAACGCGATCTTTTTCTTATGGTGCCGGACATAGGTCGCTTCGTCCCAGACTTCCATGAGGAGCACCACGGACGTCTTTCGGTCCACATTCTGCAGACTGGCAAGAGAGGACGAAAGCTGGTCTCCCAGAACAGGGATCAGCAATGTCACCCCCGGGCCTCGACGTTATTGCGTGCGGCCGAACCAAGAAGAGCAATCAGTGCTGTCGCGACCAGAAGCTGGAACGGCCGCAGGCGTAGAAAAAACCGGGGAAGCCGGTCCTGACGGGCCAGGAAAACGTCTCCACCAAGCGTCAGAAGCATTCCGGCTGGCGCAATCCGCCATGCTGTGCGCGAGGGCAGAAGCGCAAGCCCCAGCCCTCCGAAATGCATGCTCAGGAAAATCAGCGGATCAGACAGACGCGGCCCTTCCGGGTTGTAAAAACTCGCCCCACGATGGACGCCAGCAAAAAAACAGAAAAGACCTGCAACCCAGATCCGGGCCAGACGGAAAACGAAAGACCGGATCTTCCCGGATGTGAGGCGGCTACAGAGCAGGAGGACGGCCAGCATCAGGATGGCCAGCCATCCCAGCAGGCCGCCTTCAAGGGGTACATGGTCCGCCTGAGCTTCCTCGCCGTGGTATATTCGGGGAGTCATGCTTCGTCGCCTTCGGTCTTCTTGCGAGGCGATGATTTTCCGAGAGTGCCACAGAGCATGCCGACGACCATCGACAGGTAGATGACCGCCATATCCGAACGGGAGAAGACGAGTTCCCAGCCTGGAGTGAAACGTTTTGGAGTGGCTTTGTAGTCCACCACACAGGATACGGGACCAAGAGCCGCCGTTAAGAGCAGTGTGCGCATCACCGTCGGATTGCGACCGAGGGCCCTGTCATAGAACCAGGCCCAGAAAAATACGGCAGATGTATTGGTTGCGATGCCGGCGAGGGAATGGGAGACATCCAGTCTCCCGATTTTGGCGGCGTCATCGCCGTGCAGCCAGTGTGCGGTACAGTTCACGCCCGGTCCATAAGAGCCTGTCCTGATCCGACTGAGGATCAAGGCAGCCGAGGAGGAAGCAAGCGCGCCCCCGAGCGTAATCTTCCAGAGACGTGAAATCATGATCTTCCTGTTTCCCTCGGCCCAGCCAACTTATCAGTCAGCTTGAATGCAAAGTCTGTTCGGCAGGTCACCAACGCGTGACTCTGTCTCCGGATTGTTTCGGGCAGGAAGAATTCACGTTGGAAAATCTGGTCCCATCCTTATAGGAAAGCCCTGATAAAGGCTTCCAGATCGTCGGCTTCTTCTGCGGGTTTGTCGCGTCGAATACGGGCTACACGGGGGAACCGGAGCGCGACGCCGCTCTTGTGCCGCTTGGAATACTGAGCCGCGTCAAAGGCAATTTCCAGCACAAGCCCCTGTGCGACTTCCCGGACTGGTCCGAAACGTTTCGTGGTATGATCGCGGACCCATTTGTCCAGAAACTTCAGTTCCTCATCCGTAAAGCCTGAATAGGCTTTGCCGATGGGAACAAGCTCGCGTTTTCCTTCGACTGTGCGCCACAGGCCAAACGTATAGTCGGAATAAAAGCTGCTTCTTTTGCCGTGACCACGTTGGGCATACATAACGACGGCATCGACAGTCAGGGGTTCACGTTTCCATTTCCACCAGGGTCCCCGTGGACGGCCGGGCACATACGGGCTGTCGGCCTTTTTCAGCATCAGTCCTTCAATACCTTCGCTCCGGGCATTCTCGCGGAGCGTGGCCAGATCTTCAAAGTTGCGGAACGAGATGAGCTCTGAGAGAACCATACGGGGCGGCTCCAGACGCGCGTACCAGCTTTCCAGCCGCTGCCTCCGGATATCGAGGGGCAGGGACCGAAGGTCTTCGCCATCTTCAAACAGGATATCGTACAGCCGGATACCGGCTGGCATGTCCCTGAGCATGGAAGCGGTCGGCGATTTCCTGTTCAGGCGCTGCTGGAGATCCGCGAACGGTGCGACGACACCATCTTGGACGACCAGAAGCTCTCCATCCAGAACGACACGACTTCCCAGATCCTGAAGGATAGCCAGTATGTCCGGAAATGCCTTGCCGATATCCTCCGCTGTGCGGGTGTAAACCCGCTCTCCTTGAGGAGTAGAAACGAGTTGGACCCGGATGCCATCCCATTTCCATTCCGCACGCCATTCGGCAGGATCGAAAGCGGTCAGATCAACATTTTCCAGAGGTTGGGCCAGCATGGGAGGCCGGAAGACAGGAGCATCTTTCGCATCCGGTTTTGGCCCTTTTCCTTCGACCCAGGCGAAAAGCTCCTTATAGGGTGCCTTAAGGCCATGCCAGACTTCTTCAATGTCATCAGCGGCGACAGAAGCCATCTCGGCAAGAGCCGTTTTTGCCAGACGAGCCGATGCGCCTACCCGGAGTGAGCCGGTGATAAGTTTGAGAAGGGCATAGCGCGAGGTTGTATCGCACGCATCCAGCCACTGTCTGACAACGTCCGGAACATCTGTCTTGGGAAGGCGCTCCAGTGTGTGAACAACCTCTGCCAGCCCGGGAGGAGCCGGAATATCGTGCTCCGTGCGCTCCGGCTTCCAGATCAATGAAACTGTTTCTGCGAGGTCTCCGACATAATCGTAAGACCAGGCAAACAGTTCGGGATCGGTACGCTCCATGGCCAGCGCCCTGAGCATAGCTGGTTTGGCCGCGGTAAAAGACAGACTTCCCGCCATTGCGGCCAGTGCGTATCCCCGATCCGGATCCGGGGCCATGGAAAAATACTCCCTGAGGAGGGTAAGTTTCATGTTTCGCGAAGGTGTAAAGGCCAGACGTTCCAGAAGCGTGGCGAACTCGATCATATGCTGGCATCCTGACCGGCAGCTTCCTGTTCAGCGGCTTCCTCATCGTCTTCATAGCCAATCAGCCGAAGGGCCCGGCCGCGAATCTGCTTCCGGCTTAATGCGTGGATCAGAGCATCTTCGCGCCCGTGCGTGACCCAGATTTCCTTCGCTCCCGTGGCCTGGCACGTCTCCAGCAGGGCGTCCCAGTCGGCGTGATCGCTGATGACAACAGGCAACTCGACCCCACGCGCCTTTGCCCGCTGTCGGACATGCATCCAGCCGGAGGCCAGACACACGACCGGCTCTGGCAGGCGACGCGCCCATCGGTCGGCAATTGCGGAAGGTGGCGCCAGAACAATGCCTCCGCGCATTTCGCCTTTTTTGGCTGCTGTTGCAGAGCGCAGTTCCCCCAGCGGAATGCCGAAACTTTCGTAAAGACTGCACATCGGCAGAAGAGTACCATGGAGCCAGAGCGGCGCGTGATAGCCGCTCTCTCGAAGCAAAGCGATCAGGCGTTGACATTTACCAAGGGCATAACAGCCCACGACATGCGTGCGCTCCGGGAACAGGCGCACGTCATGCAGCAGTTTGGCGATCTCGTGAGCGGGATCGGGTAACCGGAAGACGGGAAGACCAAAGGTCGCCTCCGTCACGAACAGATCGCAGGGAACCACCTCAAACGGAACGCATGTCGGGTCAGGCGCGCGCTTGTAATCGCCACTGACGACGGCGCGTTCCCCACGGTACTCCATAACGATCTGCGCGCTTCCCAGAACATGTCCGGCAGGCGCAAGCCAGAGCTTTATATCTCCAATGGAGACGACTTCCCCATAAGCCAGTCCTTGCTGAGTCTGGCCCGCCCGGTCTTCGCCCATCCGAAGACGCATGATCGCCAGTGTTTCAGGCGTGGCGGTGACATGCCTGTGGCCGGGTCGGGCATGATCGGAATGGCCGTGAGTGATGACGGCGTGGGCTACTGGCTGAAGAGGGTCAATGTAAAAGTCGCCAGGCGCGCAGAAAAGACCTTCCGGTTTCAATTCAAGCCAGTCCACCCGGTTTTCTCCATGTCTTGTCCGGCCAGCAGAACCCGCGAAACGCGTGTGCGTTCCTTAACGCCAATGAGCAAACATCTTCCCGAACCTTTTCAGAGCTGGTTTTCGCAACAGGGATGGTCTCCCCGACCTCACCAGTTCGCCATGTTGCAGGCGGCAGAAGACAGCGTGTCCGCGCTCCTCATTGCGCCGACGGGTGGAGGAAAAACGCTTGCCGGGTTTCTACCCAGTCTTATCGAACTGGCTGACGGTTCCTGCGAAGGTCTACACACGCTGTATGTCAGTCCCCTGAAGGCGCTTTCGGCCAATATTGCAGAAAGTCTGTCCCGTCCGATCATGCAGATGGATCTGCCTGTCCGGGTTGAGGTCCGAAGCGGAGACACATCCGGAGCACGTCGGAAAAAGCAGCAGAAAAATCCGCCACATATTTTGCTGACAACGCCGGAAAGTCTGGCGCTCCTGCTCTCGTATCCTGATGCGGCTACATATTTTTCCACGCTCAAAGTGCTGATTATCGATGAGGTCCATGAGCTGGCAGGTACAAAGCGGGGAGACCAGCTCGTTTTGTGCGCCAGCCGCCTGAGAGTTTTTGCACCCGTGCTACGCATCAATGGTCTTTCTGCAACCGTGGCACATCCTTTTGCCATGGCTGCATGGGTGTCTCCAACGGGGCAAAGTGCTGACATTCGCCTTGTCAAAGCGGAAGACGGCGTACGACCGGATGTTCATGTGCTTTTGCCTGACCAAAGGGGCTATCTTCCTTGGGCTGGTCGCACGGGTCTGGGAAGTGCTACGGCCATTCTGGCAGAAATTGCGCGTGCCAGGTTGACCATTGTGTTCGTCAATAGTCGGGCACAGGCGGAACTGCTGTTTCAGGCACTCTGGAAAGATAATGCCGATAATCTGCCAATCGGACTTCATCATGGCAGTCTGGACGCAGCACGTCGGTCGCGGGTGGAGGAAGCCATGGCGCGGGGGGACCTGCGGGCGGTCGTGGCGACGTCCTCGCTTGATCTGGGACTGGACTGGGGTGCCGTGGACCAGATCATTCAGGTCGGGGCACCAAAGCAGATTTCTCGTCTGACCCAGAGGATCGGACGCGCGAACCACCGGATGGACGAACCCTCGCGCGCACTTCTTGCCCCGGCCAACCGGTTCGAAGTTCTGGAATGTGAAGCCGCCAAAGAAGCTGTTTTGCGCCACGAACTTGATGGTGAGCCTCCACGTGCAGGAGCCCTTGATGTTCTGGCTCAACATGTGTTGGTCACGGCCTGTACCGGGCCCTTCTTTCCGGACACTCTATTCGCAGAAGTCCGTCAGACCGCTCCTTACAGCCAGCTTTCCCGCGCTGATTTCGATGAAATTATCCAGTTTGTGGAAGATGGCGGCTATGCTTTGCAGGCCTACGAACGCCATCAACGTCTTTTCCGGGATTCACTCGGGCAACTCTGGGTCCGTAATGAGCAGATTATCCGGCAGTGTCGGATGAATATTGGTACCATCGTTGATACCCCGATGCTGCGCGTCAAGTCGCGGCGCGGAAAGCCTTATGGAGAAATTGACGAGTATTTCGCCTCGACACTTGTGCCGGGCGATACGTTTTTGCTGGGCGGAGAGCTTCTTGAGTTTCTGGGGCTGCACGATACGACTGTTCAGGCTGCCCGAGGTCGGGGGAAAGACCCACGTGTGCCGGTTTACGGAGGCAACCAGCTTTCCATCTCCCCTGATCTGGCAAGGCATGTGCGTGAAATATTGCACACACCATCCGCTTGGGATGTATTGCCAAAATCCGTGCAGGACTGGCTCACTTTGCAGGCAGCCCGCTCCCGTTTGCCCGGGCCGGAAAACTTTCTGGTCGAGACCTTTCCCCATCGGGGACTGCATTACATCGTGGCGTATCCTTTTGAGGGACGGAATGCACATCAGACGCTGGGGCTGTTGCTGACGAAAAGACTGGAAGAAACAGGAAAAGGTCCTCTGGGCTTTGTTGCGAACGATTATATGGTCGCATGCTGGTACGTTCATCCTACAGGCGCCATGACGGAGCTGTTCAGCAGGGATCTGCTGGGCGGCAATCTGACGGACTGGCTGGCCGAAAGTGCCATGCTTCGCCGGACTTTCAGGGACGTTGCCATTATTGCCGGGCTGGTAGAGCGTAATTATCCGGGACGCGAGAAAAACAGGCGCCAAATGACGATTAGTAGCGATCTGCTTTATGACGTTCTTAGAAAATATGATCCTGATCACATCCTCCTGCGGGCAACACGTCTACAGGCAGAAGAAGGTTTGACCGATCTGGGGCGCTTGTCCGCCATGCTGGATCGAATTCAGGGACATATCGAGCATGTTACCCTGTCCCATGTCTCGCCGCTGGCCGTTCCTGTTCTTCTCGAACAGGGGCGTGAAAAAATTAAAGGAGGAGAAGGGGAAGACTATCTGCTGGCTGAGGCTGACAAGCTGTACGTTCTAGCAGGAAAAGCATGAAATTCCGGGAGATTACCCTCGCAGGTGAGCGAATACATCTTCTCCCCGGTGGTGCCGTTCTTCTGCCTGAAACTGAGACACTCGTTGTCGCTGACCTTCACCTCGGGAAAGGCACATCTGCCCGGACACGCGGGTTGCTGCTGCCGCCGGGAGACACGGTTTCCACGCTGGAGAGGGTATTACTGCTAACTGAAACGTATACGCCTCGACTTTTGATAGCCCTTGGGGACAGCTTTCATGACCATTACGCTGGGAAGCGTCTTCTTGGCGCCGAACGAGCTCTTCTTAATCGTATCAGCCAGAAAGTAGCTCCGTTATGGATTACAGGAAATCATGATGGGGGTCCGGTTCGAGAGGCCGCAGGCGAATGGCTTGAAGAATACCGGTGTGGCAATCTTCTCCTTCGACATATTCCATCTGCAGTCATTCCTTCCGGCCATGCGGAACTGGCAGGGCATCTTCATCCGAAGATCAGGATACGAAGCAAGGGCCACGTTATGAGCCGCCCATGCTTTATCACAGGAGAAGAACGTCTGATCCTGCCGGCGATGGGGACCTATACGGGAGGTCTGGACATCTCCGCTCCGGTTATCAGCAACCTGTTTGCGCATGGATCTGCGGCATATGTCTGGGGCACGAATGACGTTCATCGGGTTGCCTAGAAAAGAACCAGACGGATGATTTTTACCCGGAAGCAAGATTTATGTTGCCGTTCCGTTCTTCCGCGTGGGATGGAAGGCTATGCAAACGCGCCCCACGTCATCGGCAGAGTTCATGAATCAAGATTTATCCAAACATCCCTCGACTGGGGAGCTGGCAACATTGAGCGATCGTGAGCCGCACCATTGGGCGCAGACAAAAATCAGTGACCCGACGCTTGAAAACAGAAGCAATGTTTTCTTTGCAGCAGTCGAAATGACCAGAATGCCCATGATTTTGGCTGATCCGCGTCTGCCCGACTGCCCGATTGCCTTTGCAAATAATGCCTTTCTTGACCTCACCGGATATGAGGTCAGTGAAGTGGTCGGAAGAAACTGTCGTTTTCTACAAGGTGAACCGCCCCGGGATTGGCGGAGACTGGTTTTCTTAAGTTATGCTGCCAGTGGGACGTGGTCCATAGCGGTGTAAAACTGTTGCTCGGCCTCGGCTGGTGTGATGTTGCCGATGGGTTCGAGGATGCGTCGGTTGTTGAACCAGTCCACCCATTCGAGAGTGGCATATTCCACGGCGTCAAACGAGCGCCATGGGCCACGCCTGTGGATCACCTCGGCCTTGAAGAGACCGTTGATTGTCTCGGCCAAGGCGTTGTCGTAACTATCTCCGACACTGCCGACCGAGGGTTCGATCCCGGCCTCGGCCAGGCGCTCGGTGTAGCGAATGGCGACGTATTGCGAGCCGCGATCCGAGTGGTGGACAAGATTGCCTGCTCCTGACGGGCATCGGGCGTGGATCGCCTGCTCCAGCGCATCGAGCACGAAGCCCGCATGTGCTGTCCGGCTGACGCGCCAGCCGACGATGTATCGGGCGAACACGTCGATGACGAATGCCACATAAACGAACCCGGCCCATGTCGCGACATAAGTAAAGTCCGACACCCACAGCCGGTTCGGCGCCGGTGCCTTGAATTGCCGGTTGACGCGATCGAGCGGACAGGGCGCGCTCTTGTCGCTGATCGTCGTGCGCTTCGGTTTGCCGCGGATAACGCCCTGCAGGCCAAGATCACGCATCAGCCGCGCGACCGTGCATCGCGCCGCCTGAGCGAAATATGCCGATGCCTTGCGCAGGATCTCGTTAGCCTGCCGCAACTCGCGGTTCTCGCGTTCCAGCGCCTTGAGTCGATCCGCAGTCTCAGACGGAACGCCGGCTCGTTTGCCAGTCTCCACCTCAGCCTTCTTAACCCACTCGTTCAGCGTATGCGCCGAGCAGCCGATCTTGCCGGCAATCGACACCATCGCCGTCCACCGCGACGGGTGTTCGCCCTCATGCTCCAGAACCAGCCGCACCGCACGGGAACGGACTTCAGGAGAAAACTTCTTCACAGAATTACTCATCAGACCCTCTTCTCAGGTGAATAGGTCTCCGCCAATCCCGGGGCGGTTCAATTTCAGATCCTGCCAAAAGAGAGAGAACGAGCTCGTTCAATGGCGTTGGGATGCTGTGCCGCGCGCCGGCTCGCACCACAGCTCCTGTCAGAGCCTGATATTCCAAAGGAACCATTGCCTGTTTGTCCTGAAGCATGGAGCTCCGACTCTCTGGGGGGATGGTGGATATCCATTTCAGGGTGTCTTCCAGATCCTGTATTGTAATCTTCGCCCCCTCTGCTTGGGCAACAGGAAGAGCTTCGAGCATCAGGGCTCTCGCACTGTCCGCAATGTCCGAACGGTGCATGATGCGTGTTGGCTGACCGGTTAAGGCAGTCAACGGGTTGACGGAAATGTTTGCCAGAAGTTTCAGCCATAGGCGTGTCTGGATATCCTCTGTCAGTAGGACACGAAGGCCGCCAGTGGAGAATGCGCTGGCCAGCAGTCGTGTTAGGTCCTGTTGAGGCAAGCACACGTCCTGATGACCGATTCTGCGCAGATTGACGCTTCCCGGTTTGTCTCGCTGTGCATTGAAGTAAATAATTGCCGGAATAATGGGCGAATTAGAAAAATATTTTCGAAAAGTCTGCCGCTGATCAATGCCGTTTTGCGCCACCAATACGGTCGTATTTTGGCTATCAAAAGCTGGGAGCCAATGCGATATCGTCTCAACCTGCTGGGACTTGACCGCAATAATCAGCACTCTTGGCGGCTTAAAGTCTTGATTGACGTCGACTCTCTTCACCGAATATTGTGAGGAAATTCCGTTTTCCTGCATGGAAATTTTGTTCAAAGGCGTCCGTGCGCCGACAATCGATACATCCCAGTCGGCCTTTGCCAGAGAGGCAGCAAGCACCAGACCAACGGATCCCGCTCCGATCAGGGTGGCTGAATATCGTGATGAAGTCATGTGAACTCTCGATAAGATCTGTCAGGGAGTACCTCTCAGATTTTGCGTAAAACAGGGGCAACGTGACATATGCAACCCCAAAACTCGTTGAACACGGTCTGGAAGGGATATCCTGTGAGCACAAATCTACCGGAAAAGAGCCTCACGGTTTCAGACATTCAAGGGCGGAAGGGAGGCGTTCCTCTCGTATGTCTGACGGCTTATACGACGCCGACAGCCCGGCTTGTTGACCAGCATTGTGATGTCACTCTTGTCGGAGACAGCCTGGGTATGGTCCTGCATGGTCTGCCTTCCACACTGGGGGTGACCCTGGAGATGATGGTTCTTCATGGTCAAGCTGTAATGCGTGGCCTCTCACGCTCATTATGCGTCATTGACCTGCCTTTTGGGACCTATGAAGAAAGTCCCGCACAGGCCTTTCGGAATGCGTCCCGTCTCCTGGCTGAAACAGGAGCCGCAGCAGTCAAGCTTGAAGGCGGCGTACATATGGCGGAGACGATCGCCTTCCTTGTCGCACGAGGCATCCCTGTTATGGGCCACCTTGGTCTTACACCGCAAGCGGTCAATGTTCTGAGTGGCTACAAGGTCCAGGGAAAGGGTCCGGATGCTCAGCGTATTCTTACCGATGCCCAAGCCGTATCAGACGCGGGCGCATTCGCGGTGGTATTGGAAAAGATACCACAAGCACTTGCCTATGAGATTACACAAGCAACTGCAATCCCTACGATTGGGATCGGCGCCGGACCTGCATGCGATGGACAGATTCTGGTCGTGGATGACATGCTTGGTGCCTTTGCTGATTTCAGACCCAAATTCGTGAAACGCTATGCGGATCTTTCACACCAGGCCTGTCAGGCGATCGAACAATATGCTGCGGAGGTTCGGGCTGGAGAATTTCCGGCACAGGTGCATAGCTTTGGTCAGCCAATTTAAGCTCCCCGAGCTCTGAAGTCCTTTAGGATCGGGGGGCTAGAGGGAAATGTTGGCGTCGCCTGATTTACATTCTATTATCTCGCTAGAAATTGACATCAAGTCCTTTTCGGGGTGGGTCGAACACAAACAAAAAATTTCATCGTTCGCCATGGGCGTTTAAAATATCTGCTTTACTTATGGAGCGTCTGATAACGGGCATTCTGTTTCCTCCCCTGATCTGCCTGTTCGCTCAGAACAAACAGGCTATAGTCATGTACATGTCGAACAATCCGAAATACAAACGAATGAGCCTAAAGTAAAAGACGCTGACCCATCTTGTCTGGGTGATTTTTATTCACTCAGGCAAGCCTCAATGCGTGACAGCATCAATTCGATCCAAACTGGCGGTTCTTCTCCAAAGGTTTGATGAAGCGCGTGGCGAGCAACAGAACACCATGAAATAACGTGAGAACCCCAAACGTTTCGGCATAAGCCTGTGATGCGACATGAAACGGAGCGACTGTCGAAAGCCGCCACCCAAGGAATGTGGCGCACGCTGTGATCAATGTCGGTCCCCCAATCCTTTGCATGATGTTCAGCGCAGTCGTTGCCATCGGGATATCCGAACGTGCGATCGAAGCGTATCCCGCGCTCATCGCCGGAATGCCTACGGCGCCCCCGCCGCCTCCACGCAACAGCAGTGCTATGGCAAGCAGGGCGACGTTCAGGCCACTATAGGCGAGCATCACCAGGATCACTGTCCCGGCCAGTGAAAGCAGCGCCCCGCAACCGCTCAGATCGCGCGCGTCAAACCGGTCACTCAAGCGGCCAATGAGCGGGTAGACGCACATCATCCCCAGACCCAGGGGCGCCATGAACAGGCCTGTCCGCTCGGGCGAAACACCGCAGGCGTGGATCAGCCATACGGGTAGAAGCATCTGACCGGCGAACGACACCCCGTTCGTCAGAAACATGATGATCGCCGACACCGAAAAGGCAGGCGCACGCAGCAGGCGCAGGTCGATCAGTGCGTCATCGCCCTTGCGTCGCGCGGATCGGACATACAGGGCGAACAGCACGAGGGACGTGCCTAAGGTCGCCTGTCCATAAGGCCGGGCGACATGATCCATGCCGTAAAGAAACGAGACGAGAGCGGGCGCGAGAAATCCTAGCCCTGTCAGGTCAAGTGGACGGGAACGCCCGTCATGTCGATCGTCAGGGAGAAACAGAACGGTAAGGGCAAAAGCCGCAAGCCCGACCGGCACATTGAGAAGAAAGATCCATCGCCAGGACGCGACGGAGAGAATGGCACCGGCGACGACGGGTCCAAGAAGCGGCGCGAGCAGAACAGGTGCCGTCATCGCGCTCGCGACCCTCGGCATCTGTCGGCCCGCCACACGAGCTACCGTCATCTGCGCCATAGGGGCGAGCAGTCCGCCCGCCATGCCTTGCAGCAGCCGGAATACGATCAGGGACGGCGCAGACCACGCTAGTGCGCACAGGCCTGATGTCAGCGTGAAGGCACCGAAGCACCATAAATAGACCGCCCGTCCCCCGAGGCGGCTTACGAGCCATCCATTCAGTGGCAACGTCAGGGCGAGCGCCAGCAGATAGCCGCTGACCACCCATTGAATGTGTGAAAACGGAGCGTGCAGGCTCGTAACGAGATCGGGTAGCGAAACATTGACGATCGTGGCGTCCAGTTGCGCCATGAAAGATCCGACCGCCGCGACGCTCACGATTTTCCAGGTGCCCGGAGGCAGTTGATCCGGGTCTAAGGCTGGCGACGACGTTCTGGCGTTCATGAATGATCTCGCTGGGAACCGCGAGACGGGCAGACATGAGCCATGCGTTTATGCATCCAGCGCGATTGCGTCGCTCGTCGTCACCCGGCCAAGACGGGGAAAAATCTCTTCGCAGGCAAAGCGCTGCATCTCGTCGGTGAATGTGGACATGACATCCTCGACGAGCACGACGTTGTATCCATGCTCATGCGCCGCTCTGGCGGTAGATTCCACACCCAGATTGGTGGCGATTCCGCCGAGCACGATGGTCGTGATACCACGTCGCCGTAACTGAAGATCGAGATCCGTGCCGTAGAACGCACCCCATTGCCTTTTCGTGACGCGTAGATCGGTCGGTTCGGCAAGTCCGTCAACCAGTTCTGCCCAGTCCGGTGCGAAGCCGCCAGGCGGTGAAAAGGAGCGATCGACGACCGCATGCACGGCATCGGCGAAATCTGGTGCGAACGCTACATTAACCAAAATGACCGGTGCTCCGGCTGCCCGGAAGCGCGCGGCAAGTTCTTTCGATCGTTCAACAATCAAAGCACCCGGTGTCGGAGCCAGGGGAAGTCCTGTAATGCCCTTCTGGAGATCGATCAGAACGAGGGCCGTCCTAGTGACTGGAAGTGAAATCATGGCAAGACCTTCCCTGTTAACGTTTGACCGCCATCCCGAACCGTTTTCCGGGACACGTGGAAACGTTAGTAAGTTGAGTAGACACTCAAGAAGGAGTATTATTTGAGGATGGACTCAAATTCGTCAAGAGGTAAACGGACGTCTCTTCAGCCGATGCGCGCGGCTGGGCGTCAGCGCGTCGAGGAATTACTGGAGGCCGCGTCCGACCTCATGGCGGAACGAGGTTACGAGGCGACGACCATGGCGGAGATCGCCGCGCGCGCCGGAGCAAAAATCGGCTCGCTCTATCGTTTCTTTCCAAACAAAGAGGCTGTGGCGGACGCTCTTGTGCAGCGGCATATCGCCGTTCTGGAAGACGAATACGCGGCACTCGCCAAACGTGCCGCCACGCTGTCCCCGGACGCTCTGGCGGACGTTCTCATAGAACTGCTTGTCACGCTTCATCCTCGCGTGAAATCCCTGTCCGCGCTGATGGAGGCACGGACTGACAGGATGGAGATCCGTGATCGTGCACGCGAACATGCGATAGCCGGGATTGCGGCAGCGTTGCGTGTCTGTGCGCCAGGGTTGGATGAAGCACTGGCGAGAGATATTGCTGCGGTCGTTCTAAACACTATGAAAGTGCTACGCAGCATGCTCGCGCAGGACGCGCCCACGACGTCAGGCTCGCCTGACGAGCTCCGGCGGATGCACTGTCTTTATCTTACGAACCGGCTGGCGCCGTTTCGGCCCGCTTCAGACAGCACAACGGATGCCGCTCCATAATTTCGCAGATTGGTGCAGTATTTGCTCCACGATCTGAAAGCGTTGGCGCTGTCCCGGAGGAGTGTGAGACGTCGTGGCAGTTGTCGCCTTCATGTCGGTTATTTTTGTCGTCGAATAAACTTCTATGAAGCGGGGATAACTAAAAACGCTGCTTGACTGCTGATGCTGGCATCAGCAAAGTCGGTTTTGCCTAAAAAGACAGCGATACAGGTATGGTGATAACCTGTGGTCTCTCCGGAGACAGTCACGCTTGAGCGAATAAACCCGCTCTTGGCCATGGCCGGACACGACGAGGATAGGCCTCGTCCGTGGTCGGTCGTCGCTGTCCAGATTGCGACCGGCTCGTGTCCGTCTCACCGACGGAAAGACACAGTCATGAAGCTAAACCATATCAATCTCTACAGCCACGATACTGAGGCTGATCGCGTGATGTTCGAACAGTATTTCGGCCTGCGCACTCTCGTTGTACGTGGGATCAAGATGGCCATCATGGAGGACAATGATGGGCTGGTGCTGATCGTCAATCATTTCGACAACAAGCTCGAAGGCTTCGATTATCCCGGGCAATTCGACATCCTGCACATTGGTTTCATCCAGAAGTCTCGAGAGGACGTTAATGCTCTATATGAGCGCCTAAGCGCCGATGGCTGGGAGGTGCAGGCTCCACGCAACGTGCATGGTGCGTGGTCCTTCTACTTTCGAGCGAAAGGGGGTTATTTTATCGAAGTGACGACATTAACGCCGGTTCGCCCCGAAGAAGCATATCGGAGAGCCCCATGTTAATGCTGGGCACGAGAGGCTGAGCAACCTGAACGACCTTTCTGATTTAGGATGAGGGATGAAGGAAATATTAGCATGCTTGTCCATTATATTAAATAACGGATAAATATTTTTATAGATTGGCCCTTTTTGCGTTAAAAATACTTTATTAGACGGGGTAAATGGCAATGAATATTGCAATAAACTCAAAAAAGCAGTGGAAAAATAATTTTGTAACTTATTCTCTCGAACACAGTTAAGGCTTGCTGCTTAACGAAGAGAACGTGATGACCCCGCCTCGTACTGCCACAGTCGTTACTGATGAAACTCCTGCTATTCTGGGGTTCAATCGGGCCTTGCTCGCCTTATGCGCTCTCAATTTCTTCATGGCGGACGTCCAGGCGGGGATAGGGCCCTTTCTGGGCGTTTTCCTTCAGCGTCACGGCTGGCAGACGGGACCGATCGGAACCGTCATGACTGTGGGTGGAGTTGCGGGAATGCTCGCCACCATTCCCGCAGGCGCGCTGATTGATCACACGACGAAAAAGCGGTTGCTCGTCATTGTGGCAGCGCTCTGCACGATTTCCGCCTCTCTTCTTCTCCTGAGTTCGCAATCCGTGGCCGTTGTGACAGCCAGTCAGCTTGCAACCGCTCTGGCCGGCGCTGGAATTGGCCCTCTGATGGCGGCCATAACGCTCGGGATCGTGCGCCAGAAAGGCTTCAACACACAGATCGGCCGTAATCAGGCCTGGAACCATGCCGGCAATATGGCCGGGGCCGGACTGTCCGGCTGGCTGGGATGGCAGTTTGGCCTCTCAGCGATTTTCTTCCTTGAAGTCGCCTTCGGTCTGTTCGCCATTTCTGCGGTCCTCCTGATCCCGGAAAAATCCATAGATCATAAAGCTGCACGCGGACTGGACGATGAACCCGTTCACGATGAGGGGACGGCGGAGGGGTTACGATCTTTTCTGCGACACAAGCCTCTTCTCATTCTGGCGAGTTGTTTGTGTTTCTTCCATCTCGGAAACGCCGCGATGCTCCCGCTGTACGGCATGGCGGTCGTCAGTGCAGGCAAAGGCAATCCAGCCATGTTCACGGCGATGACCGTGATGGTCGCACAGGCTGTGATGATCGTCGTGAGCCTGCTGGCCATACGTTTCGTCAGGGACCGTGGTTACTGGTTCGTCCTGCTGATATCGTTTGCCGCCCTGCCGCTGCGTGGTTTGATCGCGGGAAGCTTCATTCAGCATTGGGGGGTGTGGCCGGTGCAGATCCTCGATGGAATCGGTGCGGGGCTTCAGAGTGTCGCCGTGCCGGGTCTCGTGGCCAGACTGCTGAACGGAACCGGACGGATCAATATCGGACAGGGCGTGGTCATGACGGCGCAGGGCATTGGAGCAAGCCTTTCTCCGGCGCTGGGAGGATGGCTTGCCGAAGATCTGGGATATCCGGTGGCGTTCTATACTCTGGGCTGCTTTGCAATCATATCGCTCGGGCTCTGGATAGGCTCGGCATCGACCCTGCGATCTGCCGATCAGGTGTCGGCATGACCTTTCACCAGGAGGCAATCTGGACGATCGCTGTTCTGGCGACGGCCGGTGTTATTCTTCGACCGTTCCGGACCCCGGAGTGGGTGTGGGCCGTCATCGGAGCCACGGTCCTTATGGTGACGGGGCTGATCCCGCTCACCATGGCGGGGGCCGGTCTCGTGAAAGGCGGCGATGTTTATCTGTTTCTGATCGGCATGATGCTGCTCAGTGAAACGGCGCGTGCAAACGGTCTGTTCGACTGGATCGCGACCTGGGCCGTCAATCATGCCGCAGGTTCAACGGCAAAGCTGTTCACACTGGTCTATCTGGCCGGTGTCGTGGTGACGACCTTTATGTCCAACGATGCGACGGCTGTTGTGCTGACACCGGCCGTGTTCGCAGCAGCAAAAAAAGCAAAAGCGGATCCCCTTCCGCTGTTGTTTGCCTGCGCACTCGTCGCCAATGCAGCAAGCTTTGTCCTGCCTGTCTCCAATCCGGCGAACCTGGTTCTGTATGACGGCGCACTCCCAGCGCTGGGATCATGGATGAGGTCATTCGCGCTACCGTCGCTCCTAGCTATCATGACCACTTATCTGGTTTTGCGCCTTATGGAGCGGGCACATCTGCGTCAGGCCTGTGCCTCTCAGGTTGAAACCACTCCGTTAACACTGGGCGGCAAGGCGGCTTTTGTCGGCATCGTGCTAACTGCGTTCCTGCTTGTGACGGTGTCCGCTTTTGATCTGCCTCTCGGCTTACCAACAGCGCTCGCCGGTATTGGGACAGCTTTGGGCGTATCGACGCTGGCACGACGATCGCCGATTGCGCTCATGCGGGATATTTCATGGGGCGTTCTCCCGCTGGTCGGGGGCCTGTTCGTTCTGGTGGCCGCCGTCGAAAGTACGGGGGTGGTCGGGGTGCTTGGCCGCCTGCTTCAGCACGCCGCCAACACCGATCCTGTCACTGCGTCCTGGGGGGCGGGCGCTCTTCTGGCCTTCATTTCCAACATTATGAACAACCTGCCTGCCGGCTTGATTGCCAGTGAGACAGTGGCGCAGGCGCATGTCCCGCGGCTGGTGATTGATAACCTGTTGATCGGTGTGGATCTTGGCCCAAACCTTTCCGTAACGGGATCTCTGGCCACAATTCTTTGGCTGCAGGTGATCCGTCGAGAAGGCGAAGAGGTCGGGTTTCTACAATTTCTCAGGCTTGGTGCCGTGGCGATGCCCGTTGCGCTCTTCGCGGCACTCGGTGCGCGACTTTTGGTCGGGTAACGTGGTAAAATCAGGGACTGACACTATGAATACTTTTGCGGCGTTCGCTTTTATTTTTGTGGCCGGTATGTTGCAGGCCGTGGGCGCCGTGATGAACGGCGCCCTGAACAAGGCTATGGTCAATCCATGGCTTGCAACCGCCATTTCTTTTCTACTGGTATTGTTCCTGGCGCTTGGTCTGTTCGCTTGCATGCCCAAACCGCTTCCGTCTACGGGAGATATAACCCAGATGCCGTGGTGGGCTCCTTTGGGTGGGATAACCGGAGCCGTTGCTGTATTTGCCGGGCTTCTACTAATTCAGAAACTAGGGGCAGGGCCAATGAATGGTGTTACCATCACGGCCAACATTCTGGCCAGCCTGCTGATTGATCATTTCGGGCTGCTGCACATGGAGCAGCATTCGTTAAACCCTTACCGTATTGTAGGAGCTATTCTAATGATAGCAGGCGTTGCGCTGATTGCAAAATTTTAAGTGCTTTGAATCAATGCTTCATAAAATGGGGCGGCGAAAAATCTCAAACAACGTTAATGGAGAGCTAGGAATTCCAACGTTGCAGTTATTTCTGCTCTCAGCTCTGTAGCATAAAAGTTGGCATAAGAAATATTATGCGACCATAATCCTACATGTTTTTAAAGGCTGAGGTAGTCGAATTTTTCGAACTGGATCATCGTTCCCTTCCTTAGCTGTCAGGTTGTGAGACGTCATTGGCGTAAACCATGATACGGTCGACGTCGTTCATGATACTGACTTCTGTCATAGTTTTATAGCTTCGATTACGCAGACGTGGTCTCTGCCTGAGGCGCTCGGCGACTTTGGCGGTAGGCGAAAGGCCGCCCAGAACCCGCTGTCGGCGCAGGTTATAGGCGTGATTGAACCCATGCAGCAGGACTTCGAGATCCGTGTGGTGTGCGACGTTGATCGGCAGAACCTCGGTTGCGATGCGACCGTTGAACCGCTCGACCATACCGTTCGTCTGAGGGGAATACGCTCTGGTTCGCCGACGATCGACATTCTGACAGGCTTTCTCGAAGGCGTCTGCAGTGAAGCACGAGCCTCGGTCGTTTTCCAGGCCAGTAACCGGGGCTTACTGCTTCGATCCGTGCATCCCTCGGCTCCACGCCTGCGCCATTTGCGCACCGTCTCGTCGCTGACGCCGATGCGTCGCGCCAACACCCCGGTCCCTTCCATCGAGCGTGCGATTTCGGCCCGAACGACAGGTGTGGTGCGGGCTTGCGGGTGGATCTGATGCATTAACAATCACTCCGGCGTTCAACGTCAAACCAGGGGGCGTAAGCGGCAATAGCCCACGATACGCCGTCCCAATGACGTCTCACAACCTGACAGCTAACAAAGTCCGTTCGTTCGACGCTTTGGGCGTGCTACGAAACCCACAGTCAATAACGATTGTAATGTTTGTGCTCATCCCGATTAAATAATTTTCTATTCCGAAATCGGACCATTCCGTGATAGTAAAATGTGTCTTAGTATGATGACTCTCTGTCAGAGTCGGCGGAGATTCGGGTTTGTCCGGTCAGGACAGAGACGCATGGGGTGGATCAATGGCGGTCCACTGGCCCCGAGAGGGCGATGATGCATCCTTTGTTTGATGCGTCGTCTGGAAACGCATTGTGGACAGGGGTTTCCTGAAAGCCGGGCACGCACCAACCCTGCTGGCCGCTTTTCTGTATTTCGACGTCTCATTCATGATCTGGGTGTTGCTGGGCCCTCTCGGCATTGCCATTGCGCATGACCTGCATCTGAATGCCGGGCAGAAAGGCCTGCTTGTCGCAACTCCAGTCCTGGCGGGGGCTGGGTTTCGCGTACTGGCAGGTGGCCTCGTGGACGTGTTCGGCCCTCGCCGTGTTGCGATTGTCGCACAGCTTACGGTCATTATCGGCCTTGCCCTGACCTGGTACCTTGCGCCGCATACCTACCCCCAGATGTTTGGTCTTGCGGGTATTCTCGGCGTTGCAGGCGCGTCTTTCGCAATTGCTCTTCCCCTCGCCTCTGTCTGGTATCCCCCACATTATCAAGGCACCGCGCTGGGTATTGCTGGCGCAGGCAACTCAGGAACTGCTCTGGCTTCCCTCTTTGCGCCTGGACTTGCGGTTCTGGTCGGATGGCGCAATGTCATAGGACTTGCGACGCTTCCGCTCATCTGTGTTCTGCTGCTTTTTCTTGTTCTGGCCAAAGAACCTGCCAATCGACCACCATCCCCCGGCCTGCGCGCATGGGGGCCCGTTTTGGGGTCAATCGATAGCTGGTTGCTGATGTTTTTTTATAGCGTAACCTTCGGAGGTTTCGTTGGTCTTGCGTCGTTCCTGACCATCTATTTCAATGATCAATACAGCCTTTCACCCGCAGTTGCCGGTGCATGCACGGCGTTTGTCGTTTTCGTCGGCTCTTTTGTGCGACCTGTTGGCGGAGCCTTTGCCGATCGCGTAGGGGGTACAAAGGCTCTGACGGTTCTGTATGCAATCGCAGCGGTCTGCTTTGGCATCATTTCTCTCGGGCTTCCGACGATCTATCTCGCATTTCCGGCATTCTTCTTCGGGATGCTGACACTCGGCTTGGGAAATGGAGCCGTCTTCCAGCTTGTGCCAACCCGTTTCCCGCGTCAGGTCGGCATTCTGACAGGTCTGGTTGGGATGGCTGGCGGTGTTGGCGGATTTTATCTGGCCCTGTCACTTGGCGAAGCACGGCAGATCGTCAATTCCTACGGGCCTGGATTTCTCGCCTTTGCCGGGATTTGCCTGATTGCCTGCATCTCCGTTGTTCTGTGTCATCGTCGCTGGATGGAGAAAGCATGATGGCTGGTCTCTCCATTTTTACTCCTCATCCCTATACGCCAGTTCTGGCAGGTCTCGCTTTGGGAGCAATGGCATTCTCCAGCTCTTTGAAAGCTGACGATAGCCCTCACCCCAGCACCGAAATTCACCCGTCTGCAACATCAAAAGTAAGAGCGGTCAGCCAGACGGTTCATTCTCAGCAGGGCCGGCCTCTCCACTCCCCGGACTGGGGCATTTTCAATGCGGGGAACGGAGCCGCTTCCGGTTTCGGGTCAATGGCCGGCTTTGGTCAGGTTCGTTGGGCCGAAGACTGGAGCGATATTGTCAACATGCCGCCCGCACAGCGCAGAAATGACTGGTTCAATCGCCTGAAATACATTCGCCTGAATGAGAGCGGAAGTATCTGGCTCTCCCTGAACGCGGAGGAACGCTTTCGTTACATCTATGAAAATCAACCCCTGATGGGAACGGCCGGCAAAACCAACGCCAACCGTATTCTTCTTCGCAATCTGTATGGCGCGGATCTCCATCTGGGGGAGCATGTCCGCGCCTATGCTGAGTTTCTGTACGGCGTTGCCGGAGGCTCCCATACATATGGGTATCAGACAGGCGTTCAAAGAGAGCGACTGGATCTTCAGCAGGGCATTCTGGAAGTAAAGGGTAATATTCTGGGCGCTAAGGCAGGTGTTATTGGCGGTCGCCAAGTATTCCTTGATACGCCAGTCTTCATGCAGTCTGCCAGAGACCTGACCAATGCCCAGCAAACCTGGGATGGCTTCCGTGGCTATGCCATCTGGAAACGTTTTCGGGTGGATTTGTTTGATTTCATGCAGACCAACAAACTGCCTGATGCTGTCTTTGGAGATGGCACGAACTACAGCGCCCGGATGTATGGCGCCATGACGTCCACGGCGCTTCCTGCATTCACCGCCATGGGAAAGAAAAGCCAGCTTTTCGTAGACATCTTTTACATCGGCTATCTCTACAGCGGCACTACAGCGTCTATCCCGACCACCACGGGTACAGAGGCAGGTTCCAGCCGTCGGGATAATGTCGGCATGCGTCTATGGGGAAATGTTGGCCCTTTCTCGACGAGCCTGAGCGGTGTGTTTCAGGGAGGCCAGTTTCGGCCAGCACAGGAAAGCCAGCCAACTCGCGCCGTACGGGCTTATGCCGTCAATGCATCCCTGCTGTATAACCGACCCGATCTTCCGACAAAGCCGAGCGCTGGCCTTCAGGCAGACCTTTTCTCCGGCGGTTCGTACAAGAGCAAAGATGGAGCAATCGGAACATTTGCCTCCCCCTATTTTCCCTTGCCGTACTACAATGACGTCACATTGTCCGTGACGTCCCAGAACCTGATTGGTGTAGGGCCTCTCGCAACATTTGCCTTACAGAAAAACCTCCACTTCAAGCTGCATGTTCCTTTCTTCTGGCGGGAAAGCACACAGGATGCGGTTTATGGCACAGGCAAGATCTATTCCTGGCGCAATGGGTTATCCGGCGGCTTTATCGGGGTCACTCCCCAGACGCAGCTTGCCTGGAACTTTGCCCCACACTGGACCTGGACGCACGACATTGCTGGCTTCATCACATCCCGGAGCATGCGCGCAGCAGGCGCAAAGAGCGACGCATTCTACATGCAGACCCTCGAATTCAAGTTCTGACCATGACTGCCCCACAGAACGGACGTATGACCATGAAAGAAAACATCATCATCATCGGCAACGGAATGGTTGGACATTACTGCGCCGAGCAGCTCATCATGCACGGACTGCATGAAACGCATCAGATCCATGTCTTTGGCTCTGAGCGCCACCATGCCTATGACCGCGTTCATCTGACGGAATATATGACGGGTCAGGATGCGCTGGCCCTGCGTCTGCATGAGGAAGATTTTCACTCGGCTCACGGCATCACCATGCATCTGGGTGTTCCAGTCATGCGGATCGACCGTGACGCCAGGACAGTGGAAAGTGAAGATGGTCTTCTGCCCTACAGCACCCTGATACTAGCGACAGGCTCTACACCTTTCGTTCCATCAGTCCCAGGCAATACCGGCACTGCGGGGCTGGTCTACCGCACCCTTGAAGATCTGGACGTCATCCGTGCCGCGGCTCAGGGTGTTCGGCATGGGACTGTCATTGGTGGAGGCCTGTTGGGTCTGGAAGCCGCTCATGCCCTGAAACTTCTGGGGCTGGAGGTCAGTGTCGTTCAGCTTGGAACACATCTGATGTCAGCCCAGCTCGATGAAGACGGTGGCCGCGCGCTCCGTAGCCGCATCGAGGCGCTGGGTATCGATGTGAGAACATCACATGCGACAAAGGAAATCGTTGCAGGAGACCAATACCGTCATCGCCTGATATTCGCAGACAGTCCGTCATTCGAAACCGATATGGTGATCTTTTCCGCAGGCATCCGCCCTACAGACCAGCTTGGAAGAGCTTGCGGGTTAGGTGTGGGCGCGCGTGGTGGCATTGTTATCGACAATCAGTGCCGAACGTCCGATCCGGACATTTTCGCCATAGGCGAATGTGCCCTCTGGCAGGACCAGGTTTTTGGCCTTGTCGGACCGGGATACACTATGGCGCGTACTGTGGCCTCGCTTCTGGCCGGAGAAGACGCTGCCTTCACCGGGGCAGATATGTCCACCAAACTCAAGCTTCAGGGCGTTGATGTCGGCTCGATCGGCGATGCGCATGGACGTGAGCCAGGTGCGACAAGCTATCGCTTCATTGGAGAAGCAGACGGCTCCTATCGCCGTCTCGTTCTATCCGCAGATGGCCAACGCGTGACAGGAGCGATCCTCGTCGGGGATAACTCCTATTACGACACGATTTTTCAATACGTTCAAAATGGCATCAAGCCCCCGGCTGATCCTGCTGTACTGATCCTGCCGCGTGGTGAAGGGGCAGAACTCCTGGGTGCGGATGCCCTGCCCGATACGGCCATGATCTGCTCCTGCCACAACGTCACGAAAGGCTCGATCTGTAACGCCATTGATGCGGGATGCGCTGACCTTGCCTCGCTCAAGCAGGGCACAAAAGCCAGTACAGGCTGCGGTGGCTGCGCCGCACTGCTCAAGAGCGTGTTCGAAACGGAACTTGCGGCTAGAGGCATTGAGGTCGATCACAGCCTCTGCGAGCATTTTTCCCATACACGTCAGGAGCTCTATTCCCTTGTCCGTGTCCACGGGATCCGCAGTTTTGAAGAGCTGATGGCCCGCCATGGCAACGGGGGGCTCGGCTGCGATATCTGCAAGCCAACCGTTGGGTCGATCCTTGCCTCGGCATGGAACAAACCCATCACAGACCCGCTCTATATTCCTTTGCAGGACACGAACGACACGTTCATGGCCAACATGCAAAAGAACGGCACTTATTCCGTGGTTCCCCGCATTGCTGGTGGGGAAATTACCCCGGACAGACTGATTGTCCTCGGACAGGTCGCAAAGAAATATGGTCTTTACACCAAGATCACCGGTGGCCAGCGCGTTGATCTGTTTGGCGCCCAATTGCATCAGCTTCCTGAAATCTGGGGAGAACTTCTGGATGCTGGATTTGAGACAGGGCATGCCTACGGAAAGTCTACCCGGACGGTAAAATCCTGTGTTGGAAGCACATGGTGCCGTTATGGCGTGCAGGACAGCGTGGGTAAGGCGCTGGATTTGGAGAACCGCTACAAGGGGCTACGTTCCCCACACAAGCTCAAATTCGCCGTGTCCGGCTGTACTCGGGAATGCGCTGAGGCACAGAGCAAGGATGTAGGCATCATCGCCACGGAGAATGGCTGGAACCTGTATGTCTGTGGCAATGGCGGAATGCGTCCTCGCCATGCAGAGCTGTTCGCGACCGATCTCGATTCAGAAACGCTCGTGAAATACATCGACCGGTTTCTGATGTTCTACATTCGCACCGCAGACAAGCTCCAGCGCACGTCTGTCTGGCGTGAAGGCCTGGAGGGCGGTCTGGATTATCTCAAGGACGTCATTATCAAGGACAGCCTTGGCATTGCCGAAGAGCTGGAACGTCAGATGCAACACGTGGTCGAAACATACCACTGTGAATGGAAAGATGCCCTCACGGACGGTGAAAAGCTCAAACGTTTCCGCACGTTCGTCAATGATAGCCGCCCCGACCCAAACGTTCAGCTTGTTCCAGAGCGGGATCAGGTCAAGCCTGCCCCAAATCAGGCGGCCGTTCCTGAAGAGTCCGGCCCTGTGGAGTGGACAGCCCTCTGCAACACCAGCGATCTGGTACCGAAATCAGGGGTGGTTGCCTGGTATGAAGGGGCACAGATTGCCCTGTTTTACCTGCCGGAAACGGAAACAACGACAGCCCGTGTTTTTGCCGTGGACAACCATGACCCGTTCTCGAAGGCCAATATTATCGGGCGCGGCATTATGGGAGATCTGCGAGGGCAGCTCGTTGTCGCCTCCCCGCTTTACAAACAGCACTTCAATCTGGAAAGCGGGCTCTGCCTTGAAGATCCCAGCAAATCCCTGCGGACCTGGGAGGGTCGCCTGACAGCAGAGGGCAAGGTTGAAATCCGCGCCAGGGTTATGGAGACCACCGCAGAACGTCTTTCCGCCTGACAGTCATGGCACGGGAAGACATCCGTTCTGTCTGCCCCTATTGCGGTGTCGGTTGCGGCATCGTGCTGGAGGTTGAGAACCATCAGATCGTCAAGGTGCGCGGAGATACCGAGCACCCGACGAATGGTGGTCGCCTGTGCACCAAAGGGAGCTCCTGCGACAAGCCGGTTTCGTCGTCCGCGCGGCTGGATATCGCCCAGATCCGGCCTGACAGAACGTCCCTACCCGTTCCCACCAAAATGAACGCAGCCATCAGGGAAACCGCGCGTCGCCTGAAGAATATTCTGGAGGAACATGGTCCGGATGCAATCTCCCTGTACGTCTCCGGCCAGATGTCTCTGGAAGCGCAGTATCTGGCGAACAAACTCGTTAAGGGATACCTGAGAACACAGCATATCGAGTCCAACTCCCGCTTGTGCATGGCTGCGGCGGGTGCTGGCTACAAACTCTCCCTGGGCGCAGATGCTCCCCCCGGAAGCTACGAGGACTTCGACTGCACGGATCTGTTCTTCGTGATTGGCGCCAATATGGCCGACTGTCACCCGATCCTGTTCCTGCGTCTGATGGACCGTAAGCGTCAGGGAGCAAAACTCATCGTCGTTGATCCACGGCGGACTGCGACGGCAGACAAGGCCGACCTGTTCCTTCAGATCCGTCCCGGCACTGATCTGGCTCTGCTGAACGGCCTACTTCACATTCTGCTTCGGGACGATGCAATAGATCCGGACTTTATCGCTGGTGCCACGAACGGTTGGAGCGACATGCCGGCCTTTCTGGCAGACTATTCTCCCGAACGCGTTGCCCAGATTACCGGCTTGTCGCAAGAGGATATCGAAACAGCCGCCAGATGGATTGCGGAAGCCAACGCGTGGCTGACGCTGTGGACCATGGGACTGAACCAGAGCACGTCAGGGGCCTGGAATACCAACGCGATCTGCAACCTTCATCTTGCGACTGGCGCCATCTGCCGCCCTGGTGCAGGACCATTTTCCCTCACAGGACAGCCCAACGCCATGGGTGGCCGGGAAATGGGCTATATGGGCTCCGGCCTCCCCGGGCAGCGCTCGGCATTGGTCGATGATGACCGCGCCTTTGTAGAGCAGCAATGGAAGCTCTCCGCAGGAACCATTCGCAAGGCGGGCGGCAATGGCGCGATAGCAATGTTCGAGGCCATGACCCGCGGTGAAATCCGTGCCTGCTGGATCATCTGCACCAACCCTGTCGTGACTGTTCCCCGTCGCGCCAACGTTACCGCGGCTCTTGAGGCCGCTGATCTGGTCATTGTTCAGGATGCCTACGCCGATACGGAAACGGCGGCTTATGCGGATATTCTTCTGCCGGGTGCATTATGGGCCGAAGAAGACGGCGTTCTGGTGAACTCAGACCGCACCATGACGCTGGCCCAGCAGGCTGTCTCCCCGCCCGGTGATGCCATGGCCGACTGGGACATCATTGCACGCGTTGCCTGTGAGATGGGCTTTGAGGGAGCCTTCACCTTCTCTTCTGCCGCCGAAGTCTTTGCGGAGGCCAGTCGTTTCGCCAACCCAAAGACAGGCTACGATATTTCCGGAGTCAGCCATAGCCGCTTGAAATCCGGACCCGTCCAGTGGCCCAGCCAGGCGGGGGACACCGTGCCCCGCCATCCAATCCGCTACCGGCCAGACCCAAATAAACCGCCTGTCTTCGCTACGGATGACGGAAAAGCAGTTTTTCATCCTCGGCCTTATCTCCCCTTCGAAGAGCAGCCGTCTGAGGATTTCCCTTTCCTGCTCAACACGGGCCGTCTCCAGCACCAATGGCACACACTCACAAAAACCGGTCGGGTCGATGGACTTAACAAGCTCAATTCCGGCCCTTTCGTGGAAATCGCTCTCACGGACGCCGAGCGACTAGGCATCCGCAAGGAAGATCCTATCGAGCTTCGATCGCGCCGAGGCACAGCAATCCTCCCCGCCCGTCCTACCGATCGCGTTGCGCCCGGAACATGCTTCTCCCCTTTTCATTGGAACGACCGTTTCGGCGAAAATCTGACCATCAATGCTGTCACAGCCGATTTCACGGACCCCGTCTCGCTTCAGCCCGGGATCAAACACTGCGCGGTGTCCCTCTCGCGCATCGAACCTGTTTCTGCTCCGGCAGAGGAGAGCGCTGCTACCATGCCACTTGACAATCTGACACACCACCTTGGCCTCGTTGCTTTAGAGCCACTGGCTCTGTCTGTCGAAAATCGTCAGTGGTTAACGGGCTTTATGGAAGGCCTGAGGCTTACCCCACCGGAAAACGAACTTCCTTTTATCCCGGCGAACGCGCCTCTAAACGCAGAGCAGAAAGCCAGAATTAACGGCCTTCTAGCTGGTCTATATGCACGCAGTCCCGTAGCGAACGATGTCGCCGTTTCAGAAAGACCGCTAGCCACCCCACCCAAACTGCTTCTTCGGTGGGCCTCCCAGACAGGTCGAGCAGAAGGCCTTGCTGAACAACTCATCATCTGGCTGAAAGAAAGCGGGCACGCCGTCGATGCTATGAGCCTGGAGACCTGCAACCCTGCAGATCTGTCCGGAACGGTCCTCTTCATCGTCTCCACCTTCGGCGACGGAGACGCTCCTGATAGCGCCAGCGTTTTCTGGGATGAACTTCGCAAAACTCCAGGACCTCTTGAAGATCTCCGTTACGCTATTATAGCCCTTGGAGACTCTTCATACGCCAATTTTTGCGGGTTTGGCCGGAGTCTTGATGAGCGGCTGATCGCGCTTCATGCAATCCCGGTTATGCCACGGCTGGATTGCGAGCCCGATTATGAAGAAACTATTGAAGCTTGGCAGCACAGATTTCTGGCTGCCCTGGGTGCCAAAGCGGTTTCAGAACCAGACGTTCCGCTTCCTGACGCCGCCGTCATCACACGGGCCGCACCAGCGATTGCACGCGTCAGCCTTAATCGCTGCCTGACAGGAAGTAATAGCGACAAGGAAACCCGACAGATCGTTCTGAATCTTTCAGGGACAGAGTTACGCTATGAACCGGGGGATGCTCTCGGGGTCTGGCCCTGCAATGCTGGCTCGACTGTTGAAACAGTTTTGAACTCTCTGGGGCTGCCTTCCGATACAACAGTCTCCGTTCGGGGCCATGGTACCGTGTCTCTGAAAGACGCCCTGACCAGACATTTCGATCTTTCCCGGCCATCTTCTGCGCTTCTGGAAAAACTGGGAGCACAATCTGCCGGCTACCTGTCAGAGTTGCTGGCTACCACCAAACTCGACGTGCAGGCGCAGGACGTCCCGAGCCTCTTTCGCCGGATGCAGCCGCGGCTCTATTCTATTGCGTCGTCCCTGAAAGCCTGCCCTGAGAGCGTCCACATTACTGTGGGTGTCAATAATGATCCCTATCCCGGCTTATGCTCAAACTGGCTAGCGAGTTTGCCGGAAGGATTTGAGGTCCCGGTTTTTCTGCAGGCTACATCCGTGTTCCGTTTACCGAAAGACGATACCAAACCTGTTATCATGGTTGGGCCGGGCACAGGCATTGCCCCCTTCCGCGCCTTTCTCCAAGAACGTGCTACCTGCAACAGTCCCGGCCAAAACTGGCTTTTCTTCGGAGAGCGGCATGCAGAACACGGATTCTACTATCGCGAGGAACTGGAAGGCTTCATGGCGCAAGGTCACCTGACACATCTGCATACGGCATTCTCCCGTGATCAGGGTCAGCGTATTTATGTACAGGACCGAATGGAAGAAAACGGGGAGGAGTTTTGGAACTGGCTCTGTAAAGGGGCATATTTCTACGTCTGTGGAGATGCCGCTCGTATGGCTCGGGACGTCGATAGTGCCTTGCGTCGCATCGTGGCACGTCATGGTAATATGTCTTCGGAACAGGCTGATGACTATGTCAGTAACCTCACCCGGAATGGGCGATACGCCCGTGATGTGTACTGATCCGGGTCGGTGACAATGAAAATACTTCTTGCAGATGAAAACTCCCAACGTGCTGGAGCCCTGGCAGAGATTTTGCAAGCTGATCCTTTACTGGAGGTCATCCGGCTTGAGGGGTATGAAAGCTTGATATCAGCCGTCAAAACCCATCTTCCTGACATTGTACTCATGGACATCTGCCGTGCTGACCGTGATGGGCTGGACAGCGTCCGTGCGCTATCGTCCTCTGGGCTTGAACGCCCCATCGCACTGTTTGTCGACGAAGATGATGAAGCCTTTATGGAAGATGCTTTTGCAGCCGGCGTCTGCTCCTACAACGTGATGGATACGCCGCCTCGCAATGTCAAACCCCTGCTTCGATCAGCAATTGCCTTGTACCGCCGCTTTCAGGAAACGACGGCTGAACTCAAAGCAGCCCGACAGGTTCTCTCTGACCGGGAAACAGTCGATACAGCAAAAAAATTCTTTATGCGCAACGAACGCTGCGGTGAGGCTGAAGCCTACCGTTGGCTCAGACGCCGCGCCATGCAGCAGGCCCGCAAAATGGTGGATGTTGCCGCCGATTACCTCCGGGTTCAGACTAAGGATGAGACATCATGAGTTCTGCCATCAGAATAGGCTTGCTAAGGCTGGCAGATAGCGCCCCTCTGATTATCGCCCGTAATCTAGGAATATTTGAGAAACATGGGCTGGATGCAGAACTTGTCGTATCTCCATCCTGGGCCAATATCGCGGATGGTCTCGTCTGGAACGGGCTGGACGCGGCTCTGATTTTCCCCCCTTTGGCAATCATGACGGCTATGGGTCATCGCGGCCGAGAGATTAATCTCGGACCAGGCATTCCTGTTAGCCGCGGCGGTAATACAATTGTCCTTCGTGGCCAGTACATCCCCTCCTGTCTTGATACAGATGACATAACGAGACACCAAAACTTTGAAATCTGGCGTACAGGCTTACGCCGCCGCCCAAAACTGGCTGTTGTGCATCTATACTCGACCCACTTCCTTATTCTGATGGACTTCCTCAAACGCGTTCGCGCTAATCCAGAACAGGACGTGGAAATAGTCATCATGCCACCTGACCGCATGATCGATGCTCTAGCCGACGAGGAAATCGACGGCTTTTGTGCTGGGCCACCATGGGGAACCGAAGCGGACCTGCGTGGTCTCGGTTCCATTATAGCTGGGTCCGCCGATATTCATGCCGGTCATTTGGAGAAAACTCTCGTAACTACTCAACGATGGGGGCAGAGTTCACCTGTGCTCTTGCAAGATTTGCAAGCCGCCATTGGCGAAGCAAGCCGTTTTTGTATGAATCCCTGCAATTTTCCCGAGATTGTTCGCCAACTTTCGAACTCCACTACGAATGACGGCCTGGCCCTCCCCCCAGAAGCCACAAAACAGATCATGCCTGATCAGAACAATTCCAACGCCATGCAATTCAATTTTTCGGCTTTAGACGTCGATCTTTCAATCAACTGGATAATTCAGGCCATGCAGGCACAGCGTTGGTTAACTTCTATCAATATTAAGCGGCTTCACGCATTAGGCTGGCTCACTCCAGCATCCGTCGCCTGAGCAACACAAATCTTCCAGAGATAAAATCATGAGTACAGATTTACAGATATTTGGATTTGAGCGTGACTTTGCCGATACACTACGTTGTATTCCCATGAGCGTACGCATGAAGCTCGATGAATGTGGAATAAAGCTCAGTCTCCGTCAGTGGAGCCGTTTCAACTACGAAGATCGCTACGAACTCTGTTACCTCTCAACCACTTTAGAGGTCGACAGACAGCGTTACCGCCAATTTCTGCAGGACTTGATTCGTGCGCGCGCCAATGAAGAGCCTGTTTTTCTGGATCGCCCCCAATCTGTCGAATGGCAGGATGAGCAATCGGTCCCATTATGCCTTCAAGAGCAGATTATAGCGAAAGAACTCTCTCCTCTTTCCATGCAGAAATGGGCATCCTTAACGCCACTGCAACGCTTTGCTCTTGTGAAACTTTGTCGTTCCGGCCACGAAAACCATAATCTCCCAGCGGCTTTAAACGAGTTTAACTTAGGCTCAGGACCCATTGATTTTTGTGAGGACTTTTGATTCAGGCTCTGTAAGGAGACTGAAGATGAGCGACCTGTTTTGGCTGACGGACGAACAAATGGAGCGTCTGCGGCCGTTCTTTCCCAAGAGCCACGGCAAACCTCGCGCTGATGACCGTCGCGTGTTGAGCGAGATCATCTTTGTGAACCGCAATGGGATGCGCTGGCGTGATGCGCCCTGGGAATACGGCCCCCACAAGACGCTCTACAACCGTTGGAAGCGTTGGAGCGACATGGGCGTTTTCATGCGAATAATGGATGGCCTGTCTGCTGCGAAAGCCGAGCCTCAGACGATTATGATTGATGCGACGTATCTCAAGGCGCACCACACGGCTTCGACCCTGCGGCTAAAAAAGGGGATCCAGGCCGCCTGATCGGTCGCACCAAAGGCGGTATGAATACCAAGCTGCATGCGGTCACCGATCAGAACGGACGACCGCTGAGCTGGCAGGACAAATCAGCGATTATACCGGTGCCGCTGCCCTGCTGGACAGTCTTCCTGCAGCACAATGGATGCTGGGAGATCGAGGTTATGATGCTGACTGGTTCAGAGACACCCTGGAAGAGAGAGGGATAAAGCCCTGCATTCCAGGACGGAAATCTCGCGGAAAACCAGTCAAATACGACAAGAGAAAATACAAAAGACGCAACCGCATCGAGATTATGTTCGGAAGGCTCAAGGACTGGCGGCGGGTCGCAACACGCTATGACAGGTCTCCGACAGTCTTCTTCTCAGCCGTCTGCCTCGCAGCAACCGTCAGCTTCTGGCTATGAGTCCTGAACCTAAGCGGATTGTCCGCTTTCCCCCAATTGTGTTGAAAAAGTCCCTTTGGAGCTTCCACTCAACATTTTGGTTCGATATCATAACGTATAGAGTATTGTAATTATGAGGGATTTTCATATCTAATTGGATACAAAAGCCTAAGAAAACGCCTCAAGCTGATTTTTTCAACACAATCCCCCCTAATCTGCCGTCCAATCTTCAGATCGCAATCCATTTACACGCGTAAATTCTCGTAAGTTTCCGGTCACGACGACAAGCCCTCTGCTTCGCGCGTGCCCAGCAATCATCAAATCGTATGGACCGATGACACAGCCACGCCTTTCCAGGTCTGCCCTGATTTCCGCTGTATGGACGGCAGCGGCATCATCAAATGGCAAAACAGACAGACGCGCGGCAAAATGCTCAACGTCACGTCGCGTCTTGAGCGGATTTTGAGACTTTTCTGCTCCATAAAGAAGCTCGTAGAGGACGACGTCCGTGATGCAGAGCGCCTCGGCGTTATCATTGAAACGTTCACGCAGACCTTGGGGACGATCACGCAAGACGCGAATACAAAAGTTTGTATCCAAAAGATAACGAAGCATCAGAAGCTTTCACGCTCCTGCATTCCGGGCTGATTGCGCTCAGGTAATGGAATGCCCGAAGCGGCGAAAAAATCGTCCCATGCGGCATTTGCCGGGGCGATGATGCGGCGCGGACCATCCGGGATGATCACGACGTCTTTTAGACCGACATCAAACGCCACTGCTTTGGGAAGGCGCACGGCCTGGGAGCGATTGGACAGAAAAAGCGTCGTGCGGGTGAGCATGGTAACCTCCATGAGGGATATGTCAAAAGTATATCCACACGCTTGTTGGATGGCAATAAAGTTCACGCGTCATGCAAGCCCACCCATTTTTTCGGAAAAAACACTCTTACGGATCGGCGACCAATGACCAAAACGCCAGTTTGCGCTTATGTGCAGCCTTCAGCCGTGTCCAGAACGCGTCATGAGATTCTATACCTGCTGCCAGGCTCAACATGGGGGCCAGAAGCTGACAGGACGCAAAATCCTTTGCGGCATAGGCGTAGTAACGGGAAAGCCCCCGGTCTAGAACGGCCTCAATCAGCAAGCGATAAAGCAGGGTTGCCTCATGAGGATAACCTTCCAACAGACGTTCCGCTGCCGGACGTAGCGTTTCGTAGTCCCGTCCATCTAGTGCCTCCGCATGCTTTCGCACGAAACGCGCCGCTTCGTTGAGCACGGGCCATTCTAGGAGAATGGAAAGGGCAACGTTCCTGTTCGGGAAATTCCGGATGTGATCAAGCGCCGCCTCTTCGGCGTCAATCGCATCGTAATCGCTGAGATGGCGCTGATATGCTTTCCAATGCGACAGGCTGAGCGTTTCCCGAAAGACCGTCCAGCGCAGAGACTGTGCTGCTGTGCGATCTCCCACAGCCTCGCATGCCTCAATCCGCAGGTCGTCGTGTCCTCTGCGAAAGCCGGGCGTCTCGTTCGTCTCACGATCGAGCCATGCGATTGCCTCACGATGCCGGCCTTTGTCCATGAGGCGCCGTGCGATATTGCCGATATAGCCAGACTGGCGGTCACTCAAATTGGTCGCTTCAATATACGCATCGACGTCACCCATAACATCAGCCAGATCCAGAAGGTGACCGATCGTCTGCCTGCGCGCGATGTCGGTATGATAATCTCTCTTCCCCTTTGAGGCAGGAAGATCGCGCAGTCGCACCAAAAGCGCGTTTCGGAGCATGGCCGAGCCTGTTTCGCCTAATGCTGCACCGGAGGAGGCCAGAAGATGATCACAAGTGCCATACCCGTCATGATCAAGCAGCGTGAGAATATCCGTAACAACGTTGGCCGGATCCCGGTTGGCCTGCCGCCCCCAGAGGGCTCCGAGATCAGAGGCGGCCTCCCGGAAGACATCTGACAAATATCCGGAGCTGTCGTCAGAGCGCTCATAGACGGATGGAGCAATCTCCACGAGCAGACGCATGGCTGAAATAGCCTGCCGGACATCAACAGTAGAGAGGTCGTTCAGAATGGATTGCCGCAAGGTATCGAGTTCAGTTCCCAGAGGGCGGACCCGCTCCCAGGGGAGGAAGCCCTTGGAACGCTGGATTGTTCGCAGCCTTTTTTCAATCTCCTTACCGAGTTTATCCTTTGCGTGAACTGCCGTCAGCGCCATTCGGAGCCTACGAGACAGTGAGGCGTCCTGCTCTGCGAGTTCGACAAGCAGGTCCGCCAGTCGATCAGTACCGAGCGCTTGCAAATTTGCTTTCGTGACGGTTGTGCTGACTTTCACGGGCGCACGGGATTTAGGCTTCTCAGAGGAATTTCGAGTCATTGAAACAATTTATGATTGACCCTCAAGAGACGCAATCATCTGGCACGGCTTTCCAAACTCCTGAACCATGAGTGGGTCATGACAAGGATCGACGGACAAGCCTAAAGAGCGGAAGGCCTCCGTCGATCATTCAGGAGCCGGTTGGACATGGTGCTCAACTCACTAACCAAAAGGGCCAGAAAACTGTCCTCTGCGGAACAGCGCATTCAACACTCTTGAGAAGGTTGGCTGGCAACCATCTTCAGATGACAAGGAAAGCAACAGTCATGTTGACGAGCGTACCGCAGAAAATCATCATAAGAAGTCGCTCAACCGCCGCAGACGACAGGCCTGATGAGGATGGGCGAGACTGTAGATATTTCAGCCACGCATACCCAGCCAAGATCAAAGTGATCCCAATAATCCCGGACACCATAGCCACACGGTAGGACAATGCCGCTATTGCTGGCGTAGAAATCTGGTCTCTCCTTCTTGGTGTGTCCGCAATGGACACACCACCAGTAAGTCACATTCCCAGAGCACGGCGATAGATGTCCAAAAGGGTTTCCTGTTCCTCGACCTGGGCAGGCTCCATCTTCCGCAGCTTCAGGATCTGTTTGATGGTCTTGACGTCGAACCCGGCCGACTTGGCTTCGCTGAAGATGTCCTTGATATCTCCGGCCAGCGCCTTTCGTTCTTCTTCCAGGCGTTCAACCCGTTCAATGATGGATCTCAGCCGATCCGCTGCAATTCCTCCAGTCTGAACGGTCGTCTCAGCAGGTGCTGTGTCCTGTTCTTCATGTGCCAACATACAATTCTCCTTTCACTCGCCCATTCTGCAGGCTCAATCTGCGACTGATGTGTCAATGATAGGTCCGGTCGGCCGAAAGATCTGACGCCAGCCCATAGAGGGTTCGGTCCAGAGCAAGCGTTCCGTCAAGGTGGCGCTCGATCATGGCGCGGAGCAGGCCACCAGCCGACCGCACTTTCCCTTTGCGGGACTTCGCGGAAATCACGCAGACGGCGACGGCTGCTTCGTATCGGCCCATAACGCTACACGCCTGACGCCAGGCATGAGACGATATTCCCAAAGACCCTGTCAGCATCTCAACCGCCTCGATCAGCTCGGCCTCATGTGGACGACTGCTGGTGCAGAGATCTCGTAAATCAGGAACAAGCTGGAGAAGGAAATTCGGCCCAGCCTTGAAGCCCCGAAGCGGTGAGGCCTTGGAACGGGAGGCACTGTCAGAGCCAACTACTTCGTTTTCGATGCTAATGCCGGCGTAGCCGGCTCCGCTTACAGTAACTTTAGTTATACTATTTGTGTTTGTATCAGTATTGTGGGGTTCATCCGTGCGCCCCATGGGGTCTATTTCCACAGGATCAGCCCCTGCAATCATGGCCTCCAGACGTTCGACCAAACCCTCCATCTGCTCAACCAGCGGCGACAGGGTATCCAGATCGTGGTCATTGCCACGCAATGACAGGAGCTGATGCCCGTTCTGCTGGATGCTCATGACCGTCGGCTTGTCAGCGGTCGTCTCCAAGGCCGTAGCACAAAGGGCCGTAATGCGGCGGCCTAAGACCATCGCGCGCTTGTGCAGACGTTTTCCTTCGCGTTCGCGCTCTCTGAAGGCCTCGACGCGTTGGAGCATCTCATCATAGCGGCGAGACAGCGGCGACAGATCGAACCCGTACCCCTCCAGGATCGCACCATTGCGGCCGTCGCGCCTCAACCAGCGCTGCTGATTCGGACTATCGCGCATGATGATCCAGCCTAATTCGCTGAGGCCACGAAGCCACCGTTTGACCGTGGATCTCTCGATCCCGAACCGCTCGCAGATGTCGCGATTGCGCACAGAGCAGATGGTGAGATTGTCATCTTCCCAATCCACAGGCTTCGTGCGGCTGATCAGGAAGCCAAGCAGATCGGACTGGCGCGGCTGAAGGCCAAGCGCCCGGGGCTCCGTATGCAAGGCGCTGAGGATCTGCGCCTTGGTGGCACCGCTGCGGGGCAGGGCCTCACACTGCATCTCGGCCAGGATCATGGCCGGGGTAATGCGTCTCACCCCGGCCTGATGGGGGTCATGCGAAAGCGAATAGGTCATGGAAAACTTCTCAGGATTTCGGGATTTCCGAAGCCCTGCTCTCCAACCCTTCAAACAAGCCCCTCCCGTTTGCAAGAAACTCTTGCATTCGAAGCTGAAATGTAGGATTGAAAATTCAGCAGAGAAATTTCAATCCAGTTCACCCGGTCGCCAAACCGGTGGGACTACGTTCTTAGGGCCTCGTGAAAGCGGGGCCTTAAACGTATCTGGGCTCTGGCTAACTCACTCAAACAATTCCTTCTTCAAGCCCAAATAGGCGATTTGCCTTTATGCTTTCCCTGTAGCCGGAAAGAAAGGTCCTGATTCAAAATCTCTCTGGCGCTCAGAGAACACCACAAGGATCTGCGACTTTGATCTGCAACATGATTCCGTTCCACCCTCGCAAGGGTCAAAAAAGAACAAAAGCGGACTTTCCTAATTTTTTTTCATAATTCGTTAATGAATCCTTTTTTCTTTGTTTATGACCGTGCTACGAGCCAGAAAGAAAATTGAGGTTAACGTGCGAATTCCCCCGCTACTTCTCAGATAATTGTGCAGTTCAAAAGGTGTCAGATGGGTTCGAAAGTTCCTTCAGATAATATTGATAAAATTTATTTCGATTATAATTCACAAGAAACTCTGAATGAATTCCATATATTAGTGATTATTATCAAAAGAACCTCCGAAAAACTTGCCAAATCCTTTGCGGTTACGCCTTCTGAAGTGCAAAAAATTTATCTCTGTTTCAGAGAAGCTCGACGCCTTGCCAGCCAAATTGAGAGAATGACGTTCACGAATATTGAGAGCGAAAATATGAAACGAGAGTGCCTAAACTGTTTTGCCATTCTCGAAGCGGGTCTGTGCCTCGAAGAAGATTCCAGCTCCCTGCCCGACTAGAAGAAAGATATTTCCTTAAGTCGCAAAGACCTGCGCAATTCTCTGATCTCCCTTCACGAGATCTAGATCTAGATATGATTATGCGTCTTTTGCCGTTTACAGCCCTCTTCGTTTTGACCGCCTGTTCAGGCAACGTCACAGCCGATCATGGTCACGGCCCGAAACCGCCCCCGCTCAAACACGCTCGCTACGAGCCGGGCGTCGCCTATGGGTCAGCCAGGGCCGTCTGGGCGCCTCCCGTCTATGACCGGCAAGGTCATATCGTGAAGGTGGAAGATCCCTGCAATTCTGGGGGCCGTGAAGACTATGAGCACGCGGCCTGGGCCGTCGGTGGCCCGAATAATAACTCCACGCACCCGCCCGGAACCTTCTAAAAGAAAAGCGGCCCTCTGGGGCCGCTTCCTGTTTCAGGACCGTCGAGGGAAAAGGGTGTCGGCCTCTCTGATATAGGCCAGCATCCCGGCCTTCCTCCGCTGACGAAACTGCCAGTTCATCCACCCATTCTGCAGAATATAGAGCCCCAGCGCGAACCAGAACGGCATCATCTCGATCGCAGTCACAAGCGTCTGACTCCGCCATAACCCGCTGAGGCCCACAATGATCCACGCTGCGAGAAGGCAAGCCCCGATGAGGGCTGCGGCCCAGGCACGTTGATACGTCCTTGCTTGTTGGTTCTGGAGATAGATCTCTACCGCGGCCGGACTGACATCGTACACTTCTGCCGTCGCAACAATGTCGATGCGGCCCGAATCATCAACGCGAAACCCGTCTTCCGCTTCAGGCTTTCTCCGGACAATGCCCCACAGTGTCCGAAGCAGACTGTAGCCGTCGCGAATACTCGTGGCCCCAACCGCAACGGATGGAGAACCTACGACAAATCGGGCTGCCCGGCCTGTTTTGGTCAGGACTCCCTTCTTTTCGTTCGCCCCACTCACTGGCTGACATCCGTCAGGAACTTGTTCAGGTCTGGAGGCACGCCGTCGAGACGCCCCAGAGATCCATCATGATGCTTCCAGAAAAAGGTCGGTGTGCCTGTCAGCGATACCGCTTTAGCCGCTGCCATGTTGGCATCAAGTCGGGACTGCGCTTCAGGAGACGGTTGATCGAGCACATTCGAGAGGCCGCCAGACGTCCAGGCCTGAACCATACTCGCATCCGCAGGCAGCGAGGTCATGGCCTTGGCGTAACGCGTACTTGCGCCGCCATCCTCATAATCCAGGAGCGAAAGCGGTACGACCCGTAGACGCAGCTTGCCGCTATCAACGGCGGGCTGAAGGAGCTGCATGGCGCGGATCGAGAACGTGCAGCGCGGATCAATGAACATGATCACTTCCGGCGCACCCTTCTGGCCGACCACACCGGCATAGATCTGCTCGGACAACGAACCGGCCGGGGCCTTTCCACCTCCCGGGACGTCGATCCGAACCGTGGGAACGGCCCCTGGAATATAGCGGATCTGCTGCCTTGTGACGTTTTTGCCTGCGGTATCCCATATTGTGCCCGCAATCGCGGCCTGACCGTCTGGCGTCGCATAGACAACCTGGAAACGGTCGCCATTGCGCACAAACATGCCTCTGGTGCCGCGCCAGACCTCAAGATCTGTCGCACGCTTGCCCATCAGCTCGTGAAGGCGATCATAGGGGACGGGAATGAGCGTCCCGCCAATGATGAAGCTGTGATTTTCCGGCGTGAAGAACACCAGAAGCTGGTTGTCGCCATGAGCAACACCCGTCTGGAGGCCATGCTGTGGCTCTGCCCACAGAATTTCGCTGCCTGCCTGCACCAGCCGCTGGATCGCGTCAGTCGGCTGAGGCCCGAGCGAAGCGGCCTTTTGAGGTGCTGATGTTTGGACAGGTGGGGAAGGAACAGCGCATTGGGTCTGCGCCATTGCCGGCGCTGCCAGGAACAGCGATGCGGCGAGATAAAGAGAGGTACGAGAACGCATGAAGGGTCTCCTGAAGAATTAAGGAGACCCTATCGGGCTGAGATGCGACTAAGAGCCGTTTTTTGTGGTCTCTGGCAGAGGACCGTAGAGGGCGCGGTACTGCTTGAGTGACGCCTCCGCGTCATCAGCCCATTTTTGCAGACGCTCCATGTTACGGTCGCCTACATCGGCATACGTTACCCATTCTTTCGTAAGAGCACGCTGACGCTCCAAATCAGAGCGCACCTGGATCAGATCTGCCTCAAGAGCCGCAATCTGGTCCTTACGCTCTTTCATGATCCCTTCTTGCCACTTGATATGGTCGAGGAACTCAACACCCTTTGCCGTGAGGGTGTCGATAAGATTTTCATCATTGCGGCGCCGTAAGCGATGCTGGAAGCGTTCCACAAACTGCCTGTTTTCAAGGTCTGTTTCCGCTGCCATGCGCCCGAGAGCGTAACCAGCCCATCCGCTTAATCCACTACCATCACTGCTCACGGCTGCCACCTTCAGGTTGTTTTGGAAAGTGTTGTATCAATAACCCGCTTACGATTGCCGGCTGCCCCTTGGCTTCCTTTGCCCTGACCGTCCTCTTTTTTCATCACCGACTTAATTGAACTGTCAATTCCTTTTAACGTGCCCGCCATACCAACGACAGCCGCATCTCTCGAAAATTGGTCCAGATCGACCCGGCTTCCTTCATGAAACCCAATCATGGCAGGAACGCGTTCCGGAAGGATACCAATCAGCCTGAAGCACATCAGCGCCAGCGTAATGTGAACTGTTACGTACAGGCCGAGCATCACGACAATGCCAACCAGATTAGTGACGATCCAGCCATGCGAGAGCACAAATCCTGCTGCCACACCGAATGTCTGGTGGATCAGCCAGGACATGGCGTCAAACACGAAGTAGCCGAGGAAAAGCCCGAACAACATCAGGGTCGGTCGGAAAAGGACATTGAAGATCAGGGCATATCCTGCCTTCGCGTGCCCATGCAGACCTTCCCCGGACATTGTCATGTGGGCCAGCATCCAGAGCGGAACAGCGATCACACCTTCGCACACCAGGATAAGCCATCCAGCAACCGCTGCCATCCACATGATCCACGGAACCATTGGCAGCACGAAAGCCAGCATGAGGCCCGGAACCAAAAGCGCCATGGCACCCGATAGAATGGGCGTACTGAGGAAACTGACAACAACGTGCCCGACTCCAATGCCCGTTGCCGCCGCAAAATTACCAGTTAGAGCCGCACCAGCCGCTGTGATCGCAGATCCTGCGTCTGAACTGAGAAGTGCTGCGGACGCCATGACCAGAAGGGCAGTCGTGACCATCCAGTTCCCCAATCCCATGAGGTTCCCGAATGGATCCGTCCAGTAACCTTCAACACCTGAAGGTTCGATGAACGCCATGGCCGTCTGGAGTGTGTAATCGGTCAGGTGGAGAGACCGCGCGACCTGCGACAGAACGCCTGCACCATCGCCGGTTGGCGTAACGCCAGCATAAAGGTCACTGCTGCCACCTGGAGCATTCATGCCGTCCTGCGTCGCGACCATATTGGAGATGTTGGCCAGAAGTGCGCCAATAGATTGCATCAGGGGCGCTATATCCCCGTGAAGGTCTTCGCCCAGTCCCACATAGGTTGGCGCGCTGACACTTGGCGTAGATGCCATCAGGGACATGGTCTCTCCGTTGAGGCGGGCAAACTCAAGATAATAGGCCCCAGCGCCCGTCCAGCCGAGGCTGTCCAGCCGGTTCTTGGTATTGGCAGCGCTTCCGTTCGTCCCGCTGTTCCACGCCTGGAAACTTGTGCTCCGCTGCATCACGGCGGCCTGAACCTGCTGGCGGATACTGGCAGCCTTAGCCGTCAGCTTGCTGGTGTAATCATTGGTCGCCTGCGTCATAAGGGTTACGAGCGGTGCCAGACTGGACGACTTCTTGGTCTGCCAGAACTGGTTTGCCACCTGCTGAACCTGCGGCCGGATCTCGCCAGCCAGAACACTATCAAGGATCTGCTGCTGCATGGCAGCCGTATCCACAGTGATCCCAAGAATCTTCGTTGCGCTCCGAGGTGCCTGAATGGTCACAGAGCCACAAACTGGCTGACCGTCCCCAGTCGTCATCTGATAAGGGTATGTGATGACACCAACATCCACCCCAGGAACAGCCCAGACGCGTTGACCCGTCGGCGCCGGCACAAGGCTGGAATTGGATGAGGCCAGGTTGACCAGATCCCGGCACATTTCATTGGCGATCAGGCCAGCCACAATGGTTTTCGTACCCGGCACCATGGGCTGAGCGATCGTTTTACCGTCCGGACCAATCGCCTGCACGGCGGACGAATAAACCGTCTTCGCCATACCGACCCCCCAGAGCGAACCCTGAACGAACGCGGCCTGACCCGCACTGAAGCCGCCTGCAACCGGAAGCATCATGATGGCGCCAAAAGCCATACGCACGATACTCATAGACGTCTGATTGGATCCAAGTACCTTCGACGTCTCGGCCGAGCGGTGCATGTTCATCATCATGACGTAAGAGACAAAGGCCATGGCAAGCGCCATGACGAAGCCTGATAGATCGCCGAGCATGGTCCCGATGACCGTGGCCTCTGCGCCGGTGGACGTCGAGGACGATCCGAAGACCGGAAAGACCGACTTGATCATAGTCGCGGCCCAGTCATCACCGGGATCGAGCATGTTCCAGGTCATGCCATAGGTCGAGTTTCCAGACGTCGAATTGCCTGTGACCGATTGTGCGTGAGCCACCCCTGTCGCGAGTAAGATGGGCAGGGCGCTGAGCGCCCTACCCGTGTTTCTGAAGCGTCTGAGAGAAGTCATCACTTATAATCCCGGGCTTGCGCTGGCTGACGCAGAAGGGGACGGCCGGAAAACAGAGGCGACGGCCTCAACCGCCTTTTTCACCAACTCACGGGCCTTCTCGGAGAGGTCTTCGACCATGCTGGTCCCGGCTTCCTTTCCCGGCACCCCCTTGGCAAGCTCGCCAATCTTGCTGTCCAGGCCGTTGAAGCGCTGCTCGACCTGAGCCTCTGTTCCTCGCTGCACCCCAATATCGGCAGCTTTCTCACGATGAGCACCGTAGGCCGCGACTGCCTCACCCGCCTCCTTCAGTTGCGCTGCGAACGCCTGGTTGGTGCTCCGCTCGGCTTGAAATCGCGATTGCAGGCCTTCATGCCGACCTCCCGGCCGCATTTCGCTCAGCACACCATCCATGCCGTTGGGCTCGGATTTCGCAGCCTCAGCTATTTCCCGCATGACCGAAGACGCAGGCGTATTCTGCACGGCTTCCAGAGCACTCTGCGCCTTCAGGCCGAGAGCCTCGGTCTGATCCAGATGGTTGGCGTCGGCCTGCTGCCCATGGGCAGCATTCATCGTCTGCGCCTTGGCCATCCAGTTAGACCCGGGCGTGACGGTCTGCTGCACGACCTCCGGACGAATGGCCTGTGCGAGACGGGTAAAGAGACCCGGACCTCGCACCTGATAAACGACCTTCTCATCGTCCTTCTGGTCAAGGTGTTCATCTGCCTTCTGGGACGAACCATTCTTCGCACGGCTCCCTGCATCCTGAGTCGGTCTGGCTTTGCCTTCACCGTCAGGCTTCTGCCCTGCCGCGCCGTCTCGTTGTCCGGCGTCTTGCGCCTGCGGTCGAGTGCGGCCGTCCCTTTCTGGCTGACTGTTTTTGTTGCCGCCACCGGGCGAAGGGTGCATCCGATTATCGACGGCTTCGGCTTCAGGGGGATGCACCCGAGAGACAGTCTCGTTCTCCTCCAGCCCTTTCTCGCAATCCAGATCAGGAGCCTCCGGGACTTCATCGAAAGGCGGTGGCTCAGGGCTTCCATCAAACTCGGACGCCGGTTCCACGGGTTTGACGTCTGCCTGTTCATCCTGTCTGACGTCCTGAGCGTCAGGGTCGTGCGTCGAGAACCGTGCTGCATTGGCAACGCGGTCAGACAGAGAGTGGAGACCCTCGTCAATCTCCGGATTGCCCTGCTGGTCGGCCCCCATGGAGGCGACGCGCTCCGACACAGAGCGCACCGTGTCCACCAGCCGCTGATCCATGAGGTCAGGCGTCTGTCTCATGAAGCCTTTGAGGGTCTCAGACGTCAGGCCAGGTACGGTCATGGCGCGCTGTGTCATTTCCTCGCGCAGCCCATTCTCCTGCGGCAGAACCGGTCCGACCAGACGCTCGGCGTCCTGAAGCACATAGGCCACGTTGGTCCGAAACCGCTCATTGGCCGCAAGGTCCGGATCCTGATGCTTCTGGGCAAGCAGGGTGATCTGCCCGGCCAGTTGGGGCGCATCCTTCTCAAGTTGGGGCCGCACACGCTCCAGGCTCTGGAAGACGTCCGCGAGGACAGGGATCTGCGTATCGTTCTGGGCCATGTCAGCCTCCGGGATTGACGTTTGGGGATGGGATGGGGGCAAGTCTCTTGGCCTCGCTTTCCTCCTCGTGCTGCGCCACCTGCGTTGCGGCGAGCGAAGACTGGAAAAGGCCGAGACGGTAAGTCTGCAAGGCGAGGTAGTTGGCCTGAGCCTGCTCGATCGCCAGCTCACGCATGACCGTTGCGGGTGGCATCTGCTGAAGGTTCTTGTTCCAGATCACGCCTGAGACACGGCGGTTGACCTCAAGGCTCATCGACGTCAGCCACGAGGCCTGATCCGAGACAGTCATGCCCTCGGCCTGCATCTCGGTTTTCTGCACGTCCGTCAGGTTGATCGACGGGATCTCCAGCGAGGTGATGAAATTCATCACATACCGCGAGAGCGACATACGGGCGTTGTAGGCGCGACGACGCAACGCGGCCTCACGTCCGGACGTGGACGTAAGCTGCTCGCCGCGCAGTGCAGCCGGTGCCACAGGCTGGATGAGTGTGGTGCTGTAATCGTTGGCGGCGTCCACACCGCCGTCAGCCGACAGGGTGTCCTGCCCGAACAGGGAAATGGCCCGTTGGTCAGCGTTGGGCAGACGGGAAAGAGCCGAGCAGAGACCGGCTGTGACGTCCTCCTGCGAGCAATACCGCCGCCCGTGCAGCGCCATGCTCGATGCCACGCCCTGGCCCTTGCCATAGTAAGACGGCGTTCCGGCGTCGGCCTCTCCGCGACTGTCCGTAATCATCGCAATCGCGCGGGTTGCCGTTCTGGCTGACTGAGACGCGCCCTGGGTGGCCTGCGCCCCGTCGATCCCTGTGCAGAACTCCGGGTTCATCATGTGCTCGTCGCGGATCGTCGTATCCTGCTGGCGGCGAGCAAACTCCGCCATCGCTGTATTGGACGCATCCGCAATACGCTGCTCGGCGGCGACACCCGCCTTTTCGTAGTTACTGAGCTGAGTGAAACCCTTGTTCAGCATGGAGCTAACGGAGTTCGGGTTGCTCAGGCTCTCCATTGAGCTGGTAATCTGGGATGTCAGCGTCTTGGTCATGGCAGACAACGCGTTGCCGGTGAATTTTTGTAACCCGCTGATGGCCGCAACCACGGCGGCTTCACCGATGAACGCGTTCGCAGGCTTCGGCATCGCGACAAGAACGGTCGTGCAGAGGAGCATCGTTGCGATTGTTGGATTGAGGCGGATCTTCATCAGAATACCCCATCCAGAGAGGTGCTGGTGTAGCCGGTTGGCAGACGTGGCTCCCCCCGGACATACCCGTTTGAGTCGCCATTCCCGAGGCTCCCGGCCGCAAGCTGCGGACCACTGCCGCCAAAATTTAGGGAGGGGCACATGAGGCCGTTTCCGCCTGACAGGCCGAGACCGACATTCACCCCGTTCAGGCTTAACCCGCATTGCTGGGCCGCCCCGACGGTATTGTCCCATTCGGTCTGGGCGGCCGAGCAGATTTCTCCTTCAATCTGCCCGACAACGTCATTGATCAACGCTGCGGGGTTCGCGATGTTCGTCAGGAGATTGAGGCCCGTTCCACTGAAAAACTTGTCCAGGCAGGAGAGGCCACTGACACTTTCAGGCTGCTTCTCATAAGCATTGTTGGCCTTGATCCGCCCGTTGACGGCGTCCGCTGCCGCCTGTGTCAGGGTGGCGCAGGCCTGGCTGCCCTGTGTTGCGGCAGATGCTCCAACGGGAAACGATAAAGCAACGGCGATAAACAGAAAGGTTGCCTGTTTCATGCGGCTGACCTTTCTTCTTCGGGATCGAGAAGATCGCGCAAAAGCGCCAAACGGTCCTCTGAGAAAACCCGGGCAGAAAGTTCTGCCCGCTTCTGACTGTCCGTCCATGCGACCAGTTCAGCACGGCTGGAGACCGCAGATGCGACAAGATCCTCTCCGCAGCTGACGGTCGAGACCACGTCGACAACAAAGGTTCGTCGCTCCTCGTTCGGTAAAGACACAAGAAGGTCGGCCAGAGAGGCGACGACCGCCCCGTCGGTGCCGAAAGTGTGTCCATTCCGGACACGGAAATGCTCAAGCAGATTGTGGTGTGCAAGAGCGAGATTGGGAGCCAGAGAACTCGGCGGGGTTTCCCTGTACAGTGTTGGATCGTCTGGTGACATGCCTCTCTCCTGGGTAAGCCCCCGCAGAGAAGCAGTCCGATCTGCGACTAACGCTTATTTCTTCAAAATAGTGACGTGTACGCGCCCGACTTCAATACGCTCGCCGAGTGGACTGACCGTGGTGGCCAGAACCTTGTTCCATTCCCGACCACCCCGCCAGTCCACGACCTCACCCGGATCAACGCCAGCACCGTAAGTAACACGCACCCGTAAGGGCACGATCTGCCGAACGGCGAACGAGAGGGGCACCTGATGGCCATATCCTGAGATCATGCGGAAGTGATGAAGCACCTTCGGCGGCTCGGATTGTGCGGACGGCATTGCGAGAGGTGGCAAAGAGACCGGCCCCGAGGGGGCGGGCGAAGAAAGAGGCGGGGGCGCATGACTGATTTCAAAGGCCGTTTCCGTCAACACAGCTTTGGGCCTCGCTGGAACTGACTGCACGAGATCGGGAGGCAAAATTACAAACACTCAATTTCTCCTGAAGGAACTTAAAATTCAAAATCGGAGATCAACATGCGACTGAGGAGAAATGTTCAATACGAACTTAGTTGTCAGTGGCGCTCTCATGGGTATTTTGCAGTATCCGAACCCGAAGTCTGGTGCGTAAGCCTGCCGAGAGAGAGAATTAGCCATGAACAAGAAAACAGAGACGCAGGTAAATGATGATTCTGTTGAAGGATATCTGACTGAGTTAGGCGATAGAGTACGCGAGGTTCGGGAAAAACGTGAACTAAATGTTGTGAGGGTTTGCTTTATGAGTGGCCTGTCAGTCAATACAGTTCAAAACATAGAAAAAGGTAAGGCGCCTGCCTACACCTCTCTATGGAAACTAATTCAAGGATTTGAAGAAATACCCCGAAATATATTACCTCCGGATAGGCATGAAACATTACCACTAGACGGACAAGCGTCTGACGAAGAGCTACAGACCTGCCTTTCTCTTAGTACGATATTTAAAAAAAATAGATCTTCATTTCTCGAAATCCTTTCAGAATTGGAAAAGATTAAAACAGACCATACTCTTAACGAGGCTAAAAAAGTTCCGCCCGACAAGAGACAGCCAGTTCTCGTAGAACTTGGCGAACGAATACGCGACATTCGACTGGCCAGAGGCCTGAGCGGTGCTGATTTGGCTACCGCTAGCGGGCTTCACGCGCCCGCAATCCATCTCATTGAGATCGGAATGAGAAATCCCAATCTCGACACCCTCTTAAAAATAGCAACGGCCCTGCGCGTACCGACAGCATTGCTATTCGCAGGATTCCCAAAGGAGGATGCCTCTTTCGCGCTCTTTCGTGTTCGGGGACTCTACCGTGGAGTTCTCTCTACATCTGAACAGGCAAAGATACTCTTTGAGAAATTAGACGTCTTACAGCGCGTCACGAAAGATATCATAAACTAACATAAACGATAAGATTATCGTTTAGAGAAGTTTTATGTTGTGTTTTGTATATCATCATTAGATAAGGATACCGTTTGTAACGATAACGGTGTCCCTATCGATGTCTGCTGCTCTGCCCTCGTCATTTGCCCTGTCTCCCCAGGCCTATCTCGATTCAGGGTTGCTGCTTCAGAGCAGAGTTAAAGACAGCACTGCTTCATCGAAGCTCGCGCCGTTTAGACCGGCCGATCAAGTCAATCTCCTGCTGAGGAAGATGATCTCTCAGGGTGTAAACGTCGCGCACATTGCGGCCGCACTGTTCATAAGCCGCCTGAAAATCGAAGCCATTGCGCGAGAGGAAGGGCTTCCTCTCAAGCGTACCCCGCTCAGAAGTGGACCTCGGGTGTGGTCTCTTCTCGACATCAACCGGTTGAGCCGCGCATGGGCCGAAGGTGAAGATCTTCCTACCATAGCAAAACGCCTCAACCGCACAGTCATGGCGGTGCGCAAGAAGCGCGCTGCGCTCGGTTTGCCTACACGAGAGCGCTATGCCGAGGTCGTCTGGACTGATACCGACGTTGCCACTCTTCTCGCACATCGCGAGCGTCGGGTCGGGCTACAGCGCATTGCCAAGCAAATGGGCCGCAGTGTCCGCAGCTTGCAACGAAAGCTCGTCAGCCTTCGCCCTGCCACTGACCATTCCGCCACTCCTACCGACCCATCCGTCGTTCTGACCTGGGAACAGGCCTCGCGCCTGACGCCAGAAGAGCGTCGCGGCCGCAGATGGCAGGTCCGGAACTCACCAACCGGGCTGATCATCGGCTTCAGCCGGAATGCCTGCACCACCCGGTGGTCCGTTGAGATGCAGCACGAACTGGCCATGCGGCATTTCGCCCACCAGTCCCCTGACGCTGTGGCCGAGGATTTTCTCCTGACCGATCGCACCATCGTCAGTCAGTCCGGCTGGCTCCATCTGCCGCGCCGCTCCAAGAAAGACATCCGAAAAACTTTCGATCCTGCGCTATACGAGGTCTATCTGAGCAAGATGGATTACGTGCGCCGGGAATGCCTCGGCAAGGCCGGGTTCTATTTCTGGAGCACGCGCCGTAACGGCCGCCGAATCAGCCGTTTGCACCAGCAGACCGCCGTCATGCGCTCGGGCGATTAATCCGCAAGTTTCTCCATTTTTTCAGCTTCAGTCGCAGATCAAGCGGTCACGGTGACGATGACACCGTCATCATGAGGTTTGAAATGCCCTTCGCAGCCCCGCTGTCGTTCCACGGAGACATCGCGCCATGAGCCGCTCCTCGGGATCCCTGAACCGACGCCTAACCGATCCTGATTTTCAGGGAAAGATCGTTGAGCGTTCCTTGCAGACGTCCATCGCCCTCGCGGGTGTCGTCGTTGTACTGGCCGTTCTTCTGGCCCGTGCCTGGTCGTATCATCCTCACCCGAAGTATTTCTTCGTGGACGGGATCAACGCCCCTCGCCCGGCTATCGCACTGAACAGCCCGATCCTCAGTCAGGAAGACTTCCTGTCCTGGGTCATCAAGTGGTCGCTCAAGCCGTACAACATCAATTACCGGGATTATCCGTCGCAGCTTAACGCAGCAGGCTCGCATTTCACCATCAATGGCTGGAATACGTTCGCGCAGTCCTTCGTCCAGGACGGCAATCTGGCGAAAATGAAGGAAGCCAAGCTGCTCTGCTACGCACAGCCAACACGTGCGGCCACCATTCGTCAGCAAAGCATGGTCAACGGTCATCACCACTACGTCGTGCAGTTTCCCTTCGTTCAGACCTGCGAAAACGTCAACCAGCAGAGTTCGCAAACCCTGATTGCAACCGTGCATGTTGAGCGGGTCGAAGATCAGGATCATCCCGACGGCATTGCCATCACCCAGCTTGTGGCCAGCCCGCAGTGAGGATCCGTGCCATGAAAACTCGTTCCTTTTCGTTAGCCCTTTTGGGCCTCATGGGCTTCATGCCCTTCACCGCGCTGGCACAGTCGGCCGCCCCTGGTCCGGAGACCCCACCAGCGTCTCCCCCTCTCTCTGCCGAGCAACAGGATCAGCAGGCCGCCGAAGATGAAGCCATCCCGCTGACGCCGGAAATGATCCGACGCCTTGGCAAACGTCTCAAGGAAAACCAGAAGGCCCGTGAGGATGTCGCCACGGAAGTCGCGGCTCCGACCAGCCGCCCGGCCATCCGCGTGTCTTTTGCTCCCGGCCAACAGACATCGCTGATTTTTACGACCAAAGGCTATCCCACGGCTGTCTCTTTTGTAGATCGCTCCGGGGCACCCTGGCCGATTGCATGGAACACGACCAGCACATCCGCCAATCCCGATGGGCTGAAAAACTGCTCGTCTGACGGGGGTAAAGGGGGATCACCTGCGGTGCAAACCACAGGTTTTTACACCTGCGTTCCCTATGCTGGCAGCAACACCATCAATATCGAGCCACTGTCGCTGTCTCCACGTGGCGGCCTGCTCGTCACCCTGAAAGGTGCCATCAAGCCAATCTCGTTCCTGCTTCTGGCAGGTCGGGGCACCTATGACGACAACCTGACGGTGCGCGTGAACGAAGACGGCCCCAACGCCAGGCAGGAAATGAGTCCGGAAGCCGCCCCTGACACGGCAGAGCCCTTCATGAACGCCATGCTCTCGGGGATCGCTCCGGCCTCTGCCGTGCCCCAGAGCGTCGAAGGACTCTCCCCTGATGACGTGCGGGCGTGGCGGATGGGAAATGAACTCTACATCCGCACCCGGCTGGCACTCATGACCCCTGCCTGGGACAGTTCAGAGCGCGGTGAAGACGGCTACACCCTCTACGCCTTCCGCCAGACCCCCTATATTCTCCTGTCGGATTCCGGTCGGACCGTGTCCGCGTCTCTCAAGGACATGACGCCATGATCCCGAAACCTCCCAAGTTCAAATCCGTCCTGTCGAGCGCAACACGCGGAGGAAACCGACGCCTGGTTCTGCTTGGAGCCTCGGCTGCCGGGGTTCTCGCGCTAGTGCTCGCCGTCTCACATCATGAAACCAAGCAGATGCCCAAGTCCAATCCGGGTCAGATCGCGGATATGAACGCTCTACCAGGTGGGACCAATACCAATCCGGAGCAGGACCGTCTGCGTCAGATGCAAAACGCCGAGGACGCGCAAAAATCGGAAGGGGAAGGAAAATCCTACACCCCCGATCTCGCCCCGGCCGTCGCCCGAGGGAATAACGGACAACGGGCGGATGCCGTACTTCCTCATGAGGCTGAGGCCTCGCAGCCGCAGGAAGTCGGATACAGCGCCCCGATTACGCCTCCAGCACCGCCTCCCAAGCCGCCCCATATTGACAGCGCCCCGCAAGCACCGCTTGTCCAGACAGATCCGGCCTACTCCGCTTCAGGAAGCGGCGAAACGTCTCAGGCCGAGCAGCAGGAGCGTGAAAAGCGCCGTGCCCGCTACGTCGCCGAGATCGCGCGTATCGAAAGCGCCCTTCAGGCCCGCCCCCCTGTGTCGGCTCTTCAGGAGGCGGTTTTCAAACCAGAGGGGGAGGGTCAGCCTCAGACCGAGATGACCGTCGCCTCGCGTGGTGCAGCAGGTGCATCCGCAGCGGCAACGGCTTCACACAATTCGGCACCTCCGCCCGCCCTGATCCCAGCCGGTCGCGGAATCTATGCCCATACCGTCACGGCGACGGACAGCGACCTGTCCGGTCAGATTGTGCTTGAGGCCGATAGCGGCCCGGTCGTCGGCGACCGTATGATTGCAACAGTTTCAAGGGCACCCGGAAACGAGCAGCTCCTTGTCGTGCAGGTTAACAAGATCATTCATCAGGGCCACAATCTCTCAACCAACGGTGTGGTGATGGCACCTGACACCATGAAGCAGGGTGTCGCCTCCAGCGTCGATCCCCTGATTTTCCAGCGGTTCGTGATGCCAGCAGCGGCTGCATTCGTGCAGGGCCTCGGCCAGGCCATCGAGACGACATCGAACGTCTCCGGCAGCTACAGTGCTCTGGGTGGCATGAACTATATCCAGCGCCTGAACATGGGCCAGCAGCTCGGCGTCGCCGCAGGAAGTGCCGCCTCGGCCATCAACAGTGCCCTGACACAGGATACGCCAACCCGCTCGCGGATCATTCTGGCCGCCAATGTGAATGTCGGCGTGATGTTTATGGATCCCGTTGTCGATAAGCCCTGATATTTCGCACTCAGTCGCAGATCATTCCCCGATCCTTCTGGCAGTCTCAGCCAGAAGGATCTTTTTTATGAGTTCCACAGTTCATCACCTGAACACCGAAACCACTCCGCGTCGGATGGAGCCCGCATCGGCCGCCCCCCCGCCGCCTTCTCACCACGATACCGTGGCGGACGATCTGGACGGTCACGACGCCGACGCAACGGCCTATGCTGACAGTCACACGGTCGAACCGGCATCATCCGGCTCCCCTTCTTTTCTCACGCCCCTGATCTCGCGCTACGAGGCACTGACACCTCGCCAGAAGCTCTACGGCGGTTCGGGTCTCGGGATCTGCGGCGTCCTTCTCGTGGGGATTCTGGCAGCTAGTGGGCACCATCATCACCCTGTCTCCGCGCCTGGCCAGGAAGTCGGCATGGATCAGTCGGCAGCGCCCGTGGCTCAGGCCCCCGAACCGGCTCCGGTGGCGGCACCTCCTGCAACCGCCGATCTTGCGGAAATGCAGACCCTCGGCCACCCGAAAGCTGCGTCGAACCCGCCCGCCTCTGGGACCGCCCCGAAAGCGCCTCCTGCGGCCGCCGTTGCCACGCCGTCAGCCGCATCGCAGTCTGCGCCAGCCCAGACTGACGCCACCGGAACTGACGCCCCGGCCGTTTCTCCGCCCGCACCGCCTGCCGATCCGGTCAAGACAGCCCAGACCCTTCAGGCCGCGCCCATGGCGACGCAGCAGCAGATCGACGTGCTTCAGCTCGTTACCGAAGAGGCCCGCGTCATCGAACGCGAACGGGGCGAGGTCGAGAGCCTGCGACAATCTCTGACAGGGCGCAGCAAAGCTGAAGAAGACCGCCTGAACGATCTGACACGGCGGATTTCCCTGATTGAAGCCAATCACGCCGTCACGGGTGCTGAAAATTCCGGTGCCGATGAGGCCGCCCAGGCCCATGCCGCCGCCGAAAAGGCGCGTGCGGCCCTGAGCGCTGCCATGAACAGGCCTGCCGCTGCGGCCCCAACGTCGAGCGCCACATCCGCTCCGGCCGCAGTGGCCGGCACGGCTCCAAAGCCTGCCTGGATTCATCACTACCGAATTGTTGCGGCCTCGCCGCAGCTCGCCATGATCGAAGACAGTGCGGCCCCAAGCGGACAGGCCCGTCAGTTCGAGGTCGGCATTGGCACCGTCATTCCCGGTTACGGCGCCGTCCTGACCATCGGCCAACACGGCGCCACCTGGGTTCTGCACACGGCTCATGGCGACCTGAACTGAGGAGGCCAGCATGGAAGGCCTTGTCAATCTCGTCCACGAGATCGCCGTCGGCATGGGCTGGCTTCTGCCCACGGCCTGCTATGCAGCGGCCGTGAGCTGTCTGATCTTCAGTCTTGTCGGGATCTATCAGTATTACCACCCAACCATTCAGGCCCTGCAGGACAAGCCCTGGCTGCCCTATCTGTCGCTTGTCCTGTGCGGTGTCTTCGCCTCGTTCAATGTCATCCTCACCAAAAGCACGGCTTCGGCCGGAACCGACGTGCAGGTTACTCTGGGCGACGCAGCGACCAGTTACAGCACGGCGGATAGCCTGATCACCGGTACCGGCCCCAAAGACGCGATCCTGGCGATCGTCACAGACTTTGCCCTGTTCTTTCAGATGTTCGGGGCCTGGACGTGCTTCTTCGCCGTCCTGACCTGGTTTGCCATACAGCGAGGCCGTTCAAACCGAGAGCGCCTTAGCTGCGGCATCCAGTACGTCTTTGGCGTCATGCTCCTCAATCCCGTCAAGGACGCCACCTGGATCCTCTCTTTCTGGCCCTGAAACGAGCTGACGAAAAAAAACACCCCTCGCCCGCCTCAGTCGCAGATCACGCGGTCAGATTGGTCGGCAGAGGGGATTGTCCCTCACAACGGAGAAACAACTCATGACATCCCAGACAGCCCCGTCCTCTTCCCGCACGCTCGCCAGGATCGGCACAACTGTTGCGACAGCGACCATGCTGCCAATGGTGATGGCTGGCACCGCCCTTGCTGCCGCAGGGGGTACGCCGTCCAGCAACGGCCTGGGACAACAGATCCAGAACATGGCGCAGGAAGGTACGGACACCATCGGTGTCGGCTCTGCCGCAGCCCTCTACGCGCTGGCCATTGTCGCGCTGGTGACGGGTATCGTGCTGTTTTACAAATCGCAGAAGGAAGAGACCAAGCGCCCGGGCATGGCGGTTGCCGGCGTCGTCTGCTTCGTTCTGGCCGGTGTGGCGGCTACAGGTCCGAAGTGGATCAACAACTCTGCGAACACGGCCTCCAACGGGAATGCTGAAATCAGCAATACCGCCAAAAGCTACCAGTTCCAGTAAGCTGACATGACCTCCGATCCGTTCTTCCTCCAACCTGGTCTCGACCAGGAGATCCGGCCCGGGAAAGACGGGTCGGATGACTCGTTCACCTGCTCGTGCTGCGCTCTGCCGTCGCCCGGTGCAGGTCTTCCCTGGACTGGTCCCGCCTCAGAGGCCGGTCTCAGGGTCTGCCAGGTGTGCAACCTTCTGCAGGACACGTCGCGTGCGGCCATCGACGCCGAGGCCATGCTGGTCTGGTGGCCGGAAATCTCTCAGTCGCGCCTGATGTTCCTTGTTCGCACCGCCCACCAGACACTTCGCCTGATGGCCAGACAACAGGGTCAGTCTGACCGCCAGTTCTGGGACACCGTCCTAAAGGCCATCCCAGACCCTCTGCTCGGCACGCAGTTTTCCCCGTCGTTCCAGACGCCCATGACGCTCCTGCGTCTGCTGGAATCCCGACGTACGGAAGCCGCGCATCGCCTGCAATCCGGCTCCATCCGTCAGATCACAACGGCCATGCGCCTGTGTGGCAGCGCCAATGAGGCCGTCCAACGCAATCTCGCTCTTCTCCGCGCAGGCCTGCGCATTCTGCCGACCGGCAAGCTGCTTGACGCTGGCGCTGACGTTTATCCCGCCTTCCTCGACAAGGCCCTTGCTCTTACCTCATCCTGACGCGGAGTTTTCAATGTCTGGCTTTTTGACCGAGTTGCTTGCCAGCGCGAGCCTCTTCCTTCGTCAGCCCCTCGAATCCTTTTGCGATATCGAGACCAATCACACGGACGCTGCCCATCAGGATCGGCTCGTGACGCTCCGGGGCGAATACGTCTCTGTTCTGCGTGTGAATGGCTTGCGCACCATGTGCTCGCGTGCAGACGTGGAAGCCGTCGCCGAACAGCAGCGCATCGAGCTTCAGGGTCTGCTCGAAGGCACCGGCCATGCGATCGAAGGCTGGTATATCTCCGATCCGGATCAGGCCCGCGTTGCCGTGGATCTGCTAGCGCTCAACGGATGCGAGCAAATTTCACGCATGATGAATGCCGACTTCCACGACATCATTAACGAGCGCCGCCTGCGGTGGCCTCAGGTAATGCGGTGGGAAGATGCCTGCTATATCCTGTGGACCCGTCCGGCCGTTCTGACCCGCGAAGAAAAGAAGCAGGTGGCGGCCGAACGGAAAGAGCAGGTCAAGGCCTGGCCAAAAGCGGGAAGCGGTCAGCGCTTTACGCTGCGTTCCGAGCTGATGGCTGGCCGACATGATGCGTTTGTGGCGCGTGTGCAGGACAGCATGTCCAATCTCGGCATCTCCACGACGCTGCTACGGGCCGATGAATCCATCACGCTGGCGCGTGAAACGCTCTACCGCGAAACGGCCGGAAGCGGCTGGAAGCCCACGCTGGTGGGCGACCCTGTGATGCCGCGTCTCCCGGACGACGAAAAACAGAGCACGAAGACCGAGAATCTGCTCTGGCCGTCCCTGCGTGATCAGATTTTCAACGCGGATGCCGAAAATCAGGGTGGCCAGCTCGTGACGGTCGGTGACTACACCTATGCGCCCGTGGACATGCTGCTCGGCCCCGAAGATCCGCGCCCGTTCTCGGAACTGCTCAACACTCTAGGCCGCAAGCGTCTGCCCTGGCGCAGTTCCATGATCCTCGAAGGCGGTGGCAAAGCCGCGTTCGCCATCAAGGAAACAGGGGCCACCATGCTCGGCATGTTTCCGGGCAACAAAGACATTACGCGAGCTTTTCAGGCCATCAAGCGTAAGCGCGAGACCGAAAACCATAATTCCGTTCGGATGCGGATGACCGCCAGCACCTGGGCACCCGTGGGCGAAGAAAAGCTACTGCGTCGCCGTGCGGCCGATCTGTCTCAGGGCATCGAAAGCTGGGGCGGCTGCAAGACCACCCGGGTTCCGGGCGATCCGCTTGAGGCCGCCATGGGATCGGTTCCCGTGCTCTCTCTAGGCTCCACAGCCACCCCGGCTCTTGCGCCTCTGGGGGATGCCATGAGCATGATGCCGTGGATGCGAAGCGCCTCCCCCTTCCCGCAAGGCTCCATCCTCTTTCGTAAACCCGACGGCGGGATCTGGCCATTCGATCCGACTGGCGGCGGCGTGCGCGAACATATTGCGGATATTATCGTCGCCCCTCCAGGCAGCGGTAAGACGGTGCTTGGAAACACCATTCTCCTTGGCCTGCTCCTGAGTTCTGCGGCCATGGGCAATAATGGCGTCAAGCTGCCGCTGCTGGCGAAGCTGGACATCGGCCATGCGTCTCTCGGCTTTATCGAAATGGTCCGCAACGCACTCGGGCCGGATCGTGCCCATGAGGCCATCTTCGTGGAAATGCAGATGGCACCGGGGTTTGAGGTCAATATCTTCGACCTTCAGGTGGGCCTCGAATATCCGCTGCCGCTTGAAGAAGTCGCCATCGACAACTTCGTGTCCCTGCTGGCCACACCCCTTGATGGTCAGCCTTTCGAAGGGATGGACCAGCTCGTCGGCGACGTGATTGCGGAGGCCTATCGTCAGTGCACGGGTGTTGCTGGCGGCAATCCGAAGCACTACCGCGAGGGCATCGAGCCTCTGGTGGATGAGGCCATCCACCGTCTCGGCCTTCTGCTTCCGCATCACGCGGCGGCCGAAGGCGATCTCGACAGCGCGGACCCGACCTGGTGGCGCGACGTTGTGACGGCCCTGATCGCTGCGGGCGAGCATCGTCTGGCAGGAATTGCCCAACGTCATGCCGTTCCGGTTCTTCAGGATCTGATTGCAGCGGCCCGCGCGCCGGAAATCTTCAATCGCTATTCCAAGATCGTCCTGCCCACGCAGGAAACGCTCATTGATGCGTTCGAGCGCTATATCATGGCGGCCATCAAGAAGTATCCAACACTCTCCGAGCCGACCCAGCTTGATCTGGGTGACGCCCGGATCATCGTACTGGATCTGGCCCGCGTCGCCCCGCAGGGATCCGAGAGTGCAAACCGGCAGACGGCCTTGATGTATATGCTTGGTCGCTACCTGATCGGCCGGAACTTCTTCCTACATCCGGAATATGCGGATCTGCCGGTCATGCCCGAGAATGTGCGGGAGTATCATCGCAGCCGCTTCACCGAGATGAAGGAGACGATCAAGCGTCTCGATTTCGAAGAGTGGCATCGTCCCAAGGAGGCCCCGCAGGTCGATAAGCAGGCGATCCGGGACGTTCGTGAGGGCCGTAAGCACAATGTGCAGCTTTCGTTCATCAGCCAGCGCAGCGGCGACTTCAGCGCCGATCTCGTAGGTCAGTCCACGGCCCGCTGGATCCTGAAATGCGGAGACGAACGGGAGGCCAACGAGATGATCGAGAACTTCAAGCTGACGCCTGCCAGCGCCTATGTGGTGCGCAACCGCCTGCCCGGTCCAGGCCGCAACGGCGCGCCGTTCTTCGTGGTGATGAACGCGGCCGAGGGTAAATATGAGCAGCTTCTGGTCAACGTGCTCGGCCCCATTGAACTCTGGGCCTTCTCCAGCACGCCAAACGATACCGCTTTGCGGTCGCGTCTCTTTGCCCGGATGCCCTCAAGCCGCGCCTTGCGGTGCCTTGCCATCGTGTTCCCGGGCGGGAGTGCGGAAAAGGAGCTGGCACGCCGCAAGGCTCTGGCGATGAAAAGCTCGTTTCTTCAGGATGAGCAGGCACAGCAGGGCGTCATGGACGCTCTGGTGGATGAGATTCTGTCGGGTCAGGGCATTGCCGGGGGCTTGTACGAGCGCCTGGAAGCTATGGACGAGCAGCAGCGGGCCGCTGCGTAAGACACACGGTTTACGAAAGAGGGGGATAAGGCCCCCTCTTTTTACAATCGGTCTTTAGCAGTTTCGTAAACGGCACTTTTGTCACGCTTGCCAACCGCGATCAAAAGAACCGTGATCTCCTGATCGTGGACCTGATACACCCCACGGATGCCATCATCACGCAGTTTGATTTTATAACAGTTCGGTAAACCGCGAAGCTTGTTCTTTGGAACATGGGGATTATGCAGGATCTTGCGGAGTTTTTTTACGAACCGCTCTGCAACGCTGTAATCCAGCGCGTACAGTTCATCCCTTACGACGTCCGGGATGTCCAGCGAGTAGATCGTCAAGGTTCACGTTCCTCATAATTTCCCCCGGGTTCTTCAGGCGTTTCTTGACCAGATCAAGAAGAACGGCATCATCGTCGCTCACGACTTCCTTGCGGATCGGCAGACGGTTGTTTCTGACGACATATTCAAGAACGTCCCGAAACAGGTCAGCAGGCGTCGTTCCGAGTTCCTTGACCTTCCTGAAAGACTCTTCTTTGAAATCGGCTTCAAGCCGCATTCCGAAATGGGCTGTGTTTGCAGTGATCTGGGGCATCGTGTCGGGATCTCTCTTTACTCTGCGGTACTCACCGGCACTCGCATATCGTCTCTATGGGACCGACTTACTAGAAATAGTAGTCAAACATATGTTCAACAAAAGCAACACAAAAACCATCAGGGACCGCAAAAATTGTCCCTGAGTGGTGATGAAACGCCTCCAAGTTTTTTCTGAAAGTCGCAGATTGAGCCGCGATGATCCTTCCAACATCTGGAGGGACCCATGCGAGACCACTATCTTCTGACACCTGTTCTGCTGCTGGCCCTCTCGGCCTGCGCCACCAAACCGCCCGAGCCTGTGGCGACAACAGGCATGGCCAATCCCGAGCTTGCGCTACAACGCGTTATTGCCACGACCGACGCGGATCTGGCCCAGCTCGGTACATTGCGGCCGACCCCGCCTCCCATGACCCCGGACCCCGGCCTACCCGCTGACCTCAAGCGTCAGGTCTGGTTCGTCTGGCAAGGCCCGCTTGAGCCTGCGGTCCGCAAGCTCGGCAAGGACATCGGATACAGCGTGACCGCGTTCGGCCCGCATCGGAAGATCAACATCCAGATCAATGCCGTGGCCCCGGTGATTGACCACCTGCGCACGCTCGGCGAGCAGGCGGGAGATCAGGCCACCGTCTCTGTCGATCCCCTCTCCCACGCAATCTCGGTGACGTACCATGGCTGATCGCGCCCTGCTCTGCGGCCTCGCAACGGCTGCCTTCCTCGCATTTCCGTCTCTCGCAGGTGCGGCCGACACCGGCACCATCATGCCGTCCACAAGCGCCCTTCCTCCGCCAGCCCGGAGCGGGACGCTCGTTTCCATGCCAAACCCGCCTGAGCCGGGCGCGGATCAGGTCAACGCCAATGATGAGGCCCTGGGCAATCCTGCGAACACCCCGGTCACGGGCGCGCTTCAGCTCGACCGCATCACAGGCGGTGAGGCCCCACCGTCTCTCGAAGCCTTGCAGGACGCTCGACCAAACGATGAAGCCGGCGACGACCTCAAGCCAGGCCGACGCGAGCAGATCCGGCAGGCCGCGCTGACCTACGGCGCACAGGGCGGACAGGCAGCGCGGTCTTTCGCCATCAATGAAATGCTGCGCCACAACGAGCCAATCCTCGACACGACATTCGATTTTCGCCCCTTCGTCCTGCCGGTCGGTGATGGTCAAACGCTGATGCAGCCCCCGATCGTCAGTCAGGCGCAGATGGCCTTTGCCCTGAACGACACAGGCACCATCGCTCATGAAAGCCGCTGCGTCTTCGAGATTACCCGAGAGGCACAGCTTACGTCCGCCGCCCCGAACTGGCGGACCTATCTCGTCCGCTCCTGGAACAAGCCACGTCATCCGGCCTCCTCCGCTTTGCCGCACACGGACAAGGAAGTGCGGCACTGGAACGACTGGGTGGCGGAAGGCTGGGCATCTGGAGAAAAGGTGGCTGATGAGATCTACCTGTCCGATCTCTCCCGTCTTCAGCGCGACATCACGGGCATGGCCCGCTACCGCGTGCTTCTGCGGGCCGGTCGTGTCGAAGAACCCCGCGTGGTCTTTGAGGACCGTCAGGCCGTGGGCGGCGGCGACAGTCTGCATCTCGGCGACCGCGTCATCCGGATCACCGGGCAGCCCGGCCTCCAGGCCCGCACTCGTGTGGCCTATCCAGAGGACTGCCGATGAGCGCCGCCCTCAAGCTCCACAACGCGGAAACCTGGGCCCACGAGCGGGCAAAACGCGAATATCCATGGGTTGCTGAAGCCCGGAAACATGCGCCCGGTCTCGATGACTTTTTGAAATGGGCGCATGGCCTCGGCGCGTCGCGTATTGACCTGCTGACCGGACACCGTGCCACGCTCACGGTTCATGGCCGCAACCGCTACGCCACCATGGACCCCACGACATCGCTGGATCTCAAGCAGATCGTGGATCACGTCTATGGCGCGGACGGCTCGGCGCGCGTCCTGATCAGCCTTCAGCTCGATACGGCCTATAGCGTGACGCTCAACCGTCGTGAGTCCCTGCGCTTTCGTATCAACATCTTCCCCGTGCAGACCATGCGCGGCCCGGGCATGAATCTTGTCCTGCGGCCGATCCCGACCCTGCCGAAGAGCCTGGACGAACAGCGCGTCGAGCAGGAGATCCGCGACACGAACCTGCTCAGAAGCGGCATGGTTCTCACGGGAGGATCGACCGGATCGGGCAAGACCACGTTGCAGTTCGGGCTGATCCACGAGCGGCTGATGGATCAGACCGTCTCATGCAACATCTCCACGGGCGAGCAGCCGATCGAGTTCCTTTTCGACAGCCTCAAGCCTCCCAACGGCAACCGGATCACCCAGACGGAGATCCGACCGCCAAACATGACGCCGCCGCTGTTTGTCGAAGGCTCCATGCGCCGCGAAAACTCGGACCTGGTGCTGGGCGAGTGTCGTGACGGCCCGACCATGGAGGCGGCCATCAACTGCGCCATCACGGGCGGCAAGCTCTCCACCACCATCCATGCCGATAACGGCCCCCTCATGATCCAGCGCTCCATCGCGCTGTGCCCACGGGCCGAGCGGGACAATCTCGTCAGCGCTCTGGCGCAGTCGCTGCGTTTCGTCATCAACCAACGTCTGTTGGATCGGGTCGGCGGCGGCCGTGTCGCGGTACGCGAGTTCCTGACCTTTCATCAGGATCTGCGCCGTCAGCTCATGCGCACCGAGAGCGAGCTTTGGCCCGATCTTGTGGCTCAGGCCATCGAAAGCGACGGCCAGAGCTATGCGGTCGCCATCCGTAAGGCCCTGGAAGACGGGCTGATCACCGAACAGACGGCCAATGAGGCCTGGAGGAGAGACGCCTGATGTGGCGCGCAACCGCACAACCTGTCCGTCTGGCTATCCTTGATGGCCGGGCCTGTCTGCCGCTTCTCGTGACGGTCACGTACTGGAGCTGGACGACGCTGTATATCGGGGTTCTTGGGACCGCCCTGTTTGCAACGATCAGTTTCTTTGGCCTGACGCTGCCGGCTGCCCTCAGAACCGTCCGCCGCCTCATCACCGGCCCCGTCCGCTCCGGCCGGCCGACATGGAAGCGGAGGCGCTACGGATGACCGCCTCTCCTGCCATCGGCGTGCTTTCAGACGTTCTGGCCCGTGCCATCGACCGCAAGGGCCTCGGCGTTCTGTTGAGCGATGCCACCAACTCAACCCCCTGCGCTAGCACAGTCGCAGCATCCAGCAGCGGCTTCCTGCCAGCCTTCCTGATCACCGCCGAGGCGCTGTGGTTTGAAATGACGCAGCACGGTTTTGGCCTGAAGCTGGTCGATGATCCTGAAGCCGCCCTCGGCATGACTGTCATCGACCATGGCGCGCAGTCATTAGTCACCGTCCTGCTCTGCCTGCTTGATGTGCTGGACGCGCTCCCGGTTCAGAACGGTCAGATCAATCTGTGTGATCTGACGGGCCTCTGGCAGGCCAGTATGACGCGTCTTCAGCCTGTCTCCGTCCAGAAGGAGCAGGCCGCATGATGTCACGCCTTTTCTTTCCGTTGGCCCTCGCGGCCCTCATGGCGGCCCCGGCTGCCTGGGCCGAAGACGACGGCGGACGCCAGATCGCGGCCTGCCTGAAGGAGTCTGCTCGTAACGCGCATGTGCCGACGAGTGTCATGCTGGTCCTGCTCTACGTCGAAGGCGGCCATCCCGGTCAGGCCGTACAGAATACCAACGGGACGTCCGACCTTGGCCCCATGCAGGTCAATACGATCCATGTTCCCGAGATTGCACGGCACTGGCACACCACCCCGTCCCGCGCCTACGCAGCGCTGCGGAACAATTCCTGCGCCAATCTTGAAGCGGGCGGCTGGATCCTCGGCCAGGAAATGACCAAGGCCCGGGGCGATCTCTGGCAGGCTGTGGCGGGCTATCACTCCCATACACCCCGTTTTGGCACGGCCTATCTGAAGCGCTTTTACGAGATTTCCCAAACCCTGATCCGCACCAGCCATCAAGGAGACCCGGCATGAGTGGCACAGCGTCGCGGTCCTCAGGCACACGCTCGTCCGGGGAAATCACCCTGATGCTGGCCGGTGTTGCGCTGTTGGGCATGGTTGTCCTAGCCTATATGGTCTGGTCAACATTCCACACCGAAATCAGCCGCTTCTACTGTGAGGCCCTGATCTGGCAGACCGGCATCCTGCCGAGTACGCCCGAGCTGGCCCACCTGAATATCCAGCTTCAACAGGCCCTGCACCATCCGGCATCCATTCGTCTGATCCAGCTCTATTACGGCCTGTCCATCGTCGGCATGGAACTCCGGTGGGTTGCGGTCCTGGTCGGTGGGATCTGTGCGGGCCTGTGCCTCTTCTTCGGGGAGAACAAGGCCCTGCGGACCGTCCTCGATCTCGAAGGCCTGATTGCCGTGCAGGCAAAAATGTTTCCGACCCTGCGCGGGTTCGCCAAGCGCCGCATCACCCGGCTGGTTGCGCCGTCCACCGGGGCACCTCTTCCGGCCGATCCCGCCCTGACGGCTGACGAATGGCGCAGCCGCTTTGCCACGGCCGCTGATGGCAGTTTCAGTGAGGTCTGCGCGCAGGAGGCTTTCGAGCGTCAGCTCGGCCCGCACTACACAACAGCCGGACCCGTCGCGACGCCACCTGCGGCTCAGGTGCTCTTTGCGGTCTTTGCGCTGCATAAACTCAAGCGTCGCGATGAGGCCATGACCCTGCTCGGTCAACTGTCTGAAGGTCTGGCAGACGCAGGACTTGATGGCGATACCGGCCCGAAGGTCAGTCTGAAGGTGCCCGCAGACGTTTTGAAGACCGCGCAGGACTTCCTTGTAGATCCCGATATGCAAGCCACGATCGCGCAGAGCTGTGACCGTCATGGGTGGACCACGACTGCCCTCATGACGCTTCTGTGCGATGCCCGTTTTGAAGCGGGCGTGCTGGCGCCTCCGGCGTTCGCCATCGTCAAGCTGATCGACCGGCCGCTTTGGTACGCCCTGCACTCCCTGGGCTACCCGAGCGAAAACCCCAACGAAGACGTGCATCCCAATCCCCGGATGGAAGCCGCTGGCGCCCGCGCCCACTGGTCCGAGGAACAGCGCCTGCGTCGCCCCCTCTACATTCCGGTGCTTGATCGCGCCCTTTCCACGCTCCGCTCCGCCTGAAGGATAGCTTCATGACCCGCATCATTCTCCAGCATGGCCAGAACGCACCCCTCACACTCGACATCGAGGAGGGCAGCACGGCCCCAATCCATCTTCATTTCTCGCAAGCCCAGCCTGTCGCGGCCCCTCAGGGAGAGATCGCTCCGGTTGAACCTCAGGCCGCACCGGCCAGCAGGATCCGCTGTTTCCTGCCGGTTGCCGCGACAGCTACCGTCTGCGCGGGTCTGTTGCTCACCTTTGGCGGCCTGCGCGCGTCAGCACCTGCGATGCCAGAGTCCGCGCCTCTTCCGCCCTTGCCCTCCAGCGGCCCGATGGACACACAGGCGCAAGCTCCGGCCCCCACGGCACCACAGCAAATCCTGAAGGCCCTGCATCAGCCCGCCCATGTGGAAATGCCGCCGTCCACACCCGCACAGGCTGGCTCGCCGTTCGGTCTGGAGAACTAAGGCCATGACGGCTCGCAAGATTGGCGCACCGCTTGGCCACCAGCAGGTCGAGCGGGGAAAGACATACCGCGACACCCGCCCGTTCTGGACAAAGGCTAAAGAAGAGCTTCGCTCTCCTCTGGCCGGATGGCTTGGGTTCGTGGCGGTCGGTCTGGGCTGGTTCGTGCCTGCGATTGACGGCGCGCTGATCCTCGCGGCGCCTGCCGTGGCAGCCTGGGTAGTGCTGCGACCCGAGCGTCTTCCGCTCCATATGCCGCGTTACAGCGGGCTGAAGGATGCGAACGATCTCAATCCCAAAGATCGCAAACCCCGCCAGGCCAACGGCATTCTTTATCTCGGCACCGAGGCGCGCACCCGTCGCCAGCTCTGGATGTCCTCGGACGCGGCCCGTCAGCACGCGGCCATTCCGGGCACCACCGGGTCCGGCAAGACCACGGCCATTGTTTCCCTGATAACGAATGCCCTGGCGCATGGCTCGGGTTGCATCCTGGTGGACGCCAAGGGTGACAACACCGTCTATGGCGATGTGCTGGCACTCGCACGGCGGTTCGGGCTCGATGACCAGGTGCTAGCGCTGAACTTCCTTGCCGCCTCCGGCACGCGGGATTCCAACACCTTCAATCCGTTTGCCACTGGAAACGCGGATGCCATACGCGAAATGCTGGTCAGCCAGCTTGGCGAGCAGTCGGCCAATGATTCCAACGGCGTCTTCCGTGACCGTGCTGTCGGCCTCATCGGCACAGTAGTCCCGGCTCTCGTCTGGATGCGCGACACCCACGGTATTCCCATCAATATCGACGCGATCCGATACGCCACCGACCTCCGCTGGATCGGCACCCTTGCGCGGCACAAGGTCTTCCTCATCCGCAATCCCGGATCCAATCAGGCTATCGAACGCAGGGTCAAAGACATTCCGGACGATGTGCTCTGGCCGCTTCAGGCGTATCTCGGCGAACTGCCCGGCTATGATTCCTCTCTGGAATGGAACGCGCAGAAGGAAAACAAGCCGTCCGAGCAGCACGGCTATGCCAAGATGTATTTCTCGCGCGTCTTCACCCAGCTTGGCGTCAGTCTCGGGCATATCTTCAGCGCCGAGACTGCCGACATCATCATGCGCGATGTGGTGCTGAACCGCCGTATTCTGATCGTCATTCTGCCGTCTTTGGAGAACTCCTCGGACAGTCTGGCGGGCCTGGGCAAGATTGTCGTGGCCTCGCTGCGCGGCGTCATGGCCCAGCTTCTCGGGGCGAAGCTGCACGGCTCTGCCAGCGAAGTGTTCAAGCTGAAGGCCGGTGCCGGCGATGCGCCGTTTCAGATCTTCTTCGATGAGCTGGCCGCCTATGTGACGGACGGCATGGATCGGATGCTCGCCATGGGCCGTGGCCTGAACTGCATGTTCTGGATCTCGTTTCAGGATCTGCCCGGCCTGACGGCCCGGATTGGCGAAAAGGCCTTCTCCCTTCTCGGCAACGCGAACCTGACCCATGCGCTGCGGCTTCAGGATGCCATGAAGACGCGTGAATGGCTGGAACAGCAGGCCGACAAGGTCGAAGTCACACAGGCAACCCGCGTGGAGCACGATGGATACGGATATTACAACGGCTCAGGCGCTGAGGTCCGCGAGGTCTCCCGTCTGCCGTGGAACGATCTGCAAAGCCTGATCGAGGGTGAGGCCGTCACGATGTTCGGCGGCCGGGTCATTCATTCCAAGACCTTCTTTGCCGACATCAATGGACGCTCAGGAGAAGTGCGCCGCGCCCGTCCGGTCATGCTGCCCTCTCCCAAGTCCGGACATGGTGTGGATCCGGATGCCGAGACCTGGGGCATCGTCGAAACGCTGGAAAACGGCGACTTCCAGATCGAGACGGCCAGCTCGGCCTTCCCGCCTTCGGTCAAAGCCCTGATTGGCAGGATTGCAAACGAAAACCAGCGGAACAGTTTTGCCCTCATGGGCGATATCAGTACAACCCTGACAGATCTTTCAGACTACCTGCGGGCCACCACGGCTCACGGTCATGGAGAAGGCAACACGCCGTTCGCGGGGATGCTGGCCTGGGGTCGGTTCCAGCGCGACGACAACAAAGATGAAAGCCTTGTGCCTGCTCAGCCCATGGATGGGGCGTTTCTGGGACAGGTCGAGCAACTGGAGCGTCTTGTGGGTAGTCGGACCGGGCGGACGCCTCGTCGGCGTGCTGTACTTGTTCTGGCGACACGCGATCAGCTTCATGCACTCCCGGCCAACACGGATGGCGCCAAAGGGGCCAGCGAAAGAGAAATCTTGGCGGCATTCAGGACGCTTGGAGAAAGACTTCAAGCGTAAGCTGTTCTTCTCGGTGCGACAGTGGCAGAGAGCCTTCATGAGAGTTCGTTTTGTAACCTGCCTGATAGTCCTGGCAGCAGCATCGTCAGCCCATGCTGATCCTGCATCATGCAGCCACCTTTTTGCGGGAGGGAAACCTCCCGCAGTGCTTTCTGAAACCCAACGCGGTGGCACGGTTCTGTTATGTAACAACGACTATGCGGTTCTGGCCTCTGAAGACACAAAGGGCCCTTTATGGTCGGCTGAAGATCTCACTGAAGAGCAGATCGAAACAGCACGCAAAACAGCGCGCAAAGGCACCTTTAGCGTAGATAGTCGCCTCCCAGGGTCGATGCAGGCGACCCTTTCTGACTACCGGCGCTCTGGTTACGATCGGGGTCACATGACCCCCAGTGGCGATGAGCCGGACGCGACATCGCAGGATCAGTCATTTCTCCTGTCCAACATCGTCCCCCAAACCGCCGCGTTGAACCGAGGGGCATGGGAGGGTGTCGAAAGCGCCGTGCGAGGATGGGCCGATCAAGAAGGCGAGGTTTTTGTCGTCACAGGGCCCGGGTATAATCCTGACCAGATCCAAAAAACGGTTGGTCCCGGAAAAATCCCGGTTCCCGCGATCACCTGGAAAGCGATCTATGATCCAGCAGGTTCAGGAACAGGGGCCTATATTTGCCTCAATACCGCACACCCTGTCTGTAAAATCACATCGGTGTCGACGCTCACACAACTGGTCAACATTGACCCTTTCCCTGCACTTCCTGCCAGTCTTAAAGAGCAGGTCGCTTCAATGCCACCGATCCGCCAGAGCCCTTATGCTCTGAGCCATCGTGCAGGAAATGAAAAACTGCAAGCAAGCTGGAAAAGCGCAGTAGTACAAAAGGCCATAAAGGCTCTCCTGCACTCCCTCACGACGAATAGGTAATTCGGGCGACCTAGATGCCCCCCACTGAGAACTGCGTCGTGACCGCCTGCGCAAGAGCGATCCGGTTCTTGCGCAGGGTTTGTTCGGCCTCAGAGGGAGCCGCCCCTCTCTGAGCCAGAAGGGCTTCAATCTGCTCGTCAATGACTTTCAGCCTCGGGGCAGCCATTTTTGCCACAGTGATCGCCTGCACGCGGTTGGCCACCTCGCGCCCATAGTCCCGGCCATCCTGCGCCATTTCCTCCTGCATCTTGCCGAGACGGATCAGCTCCTGAACGTGCTTTTCCCGTTCCTCCTGCGACGTGAATGGCAGATCCATGCCAAGCGCCTTATAGGGCTTATTGGACATACCCTTGGCCACATGATTCCACAGATCGTCGCTGGTGATCTCCGTCGTATCACCGAGCGCGCGCCCGTTGCGCACGGCCTCAAACGTCGCGCCGTCTGAGATCATGGTCCAGGTCGTGCCCTTGGCCCGGCTCTCTGCCACGTAGGACGTAAACCCGGTTGCCGTTGCCACGCCTCGCGGAAGGGCGTTGATATGTTCGTCTGAGGTGAGGCCCTGGGCGGCATCAATGGTCATGGCATGGCCGAAGCCAAGAAGGATCCGGCCGGTCTTATGGTCCTTCAGCCGACGCCACTCAACATCTGCCTCCCGCCCGTCCTTCATCCGGACTTTCAGGCCATCCTTGCCGTGCGAGACTACCTCCACGACATCGCCATTGTTGCCAACGGTGGTCCCTTTTCCATCGACCGCCCCCCAGGTGCGCCGAAACAGACGCAACCTGTCGCCGGCAGCGACCTGAAGGTCATAAGTTTCGCCACGCTGATCGACCGCATCCAGCGTCACTTCATCCCGGGAGATCTCGCCACGGTTCTGCAGGATCCTGCGCACAGCGCGGCTGAGGTCGGCCGCGTCCTGGTTGGTCAGGGCTGACATACTGATCCCGCGCTTTGAGCCGGACGCAGCCAAGGCGTCGCGGCGCGTGACATAAAGCTCGGCTATCTTTTGCAGAACCTCGTCCTGATCGCCGCCGACCAGACGGATGGTTCCGTCCTCGCGCTTCATGTCGATAGCGCGGCGGACTTCCTCAAAGTGAAAGGCGTTGCGCGGATCGTCCGCATTTTCCTGATCCTGGTTGGCGTAGGCGGCCTTCCCTTTAGGCCGAAGCGCGTCCAGTGCATCCGCATCTGGTGTCTCGCCACGGAATAGTCCGGCAATCTCACGATTGCGGGCGGTCGTCTGCCGGACCGTGGACAGCAGCTCCGGCATGTCTTCCTTGGCCAGAACCCTGCGCAGGATCTCGACGGTGTCACCGGCCTCAATGGATTGCGCCTGCTCCCGATCACCCAAGGCCTTGATGGTGCAGCCGCTCGCGCGTTGCAGCTCCAGAAGCTGAAGCATCTGGCGCGGTGCGACCTGGCCGACCTCGTCAATGACCAGAACCGTATTCTCGTCCACAGTCTGCTCGCCTTTCTCAAGGCGGCTGAGGAAGGGCATCATGGCGTAGCGCTGATGGATCCCGGCATCGCCAAGCGCATCGGCCTGACGCCAGGCCGTGGCAAGACCGATGACCTCACGGCCCTTTTCCGAGAACCGGGTATCCCGCTTCCAGGCATCCACAAGTGGCTGAAGCAGCGTTGTCTTGCCAGAGCCGGCAACACCCGTGAGCATCGAAATCTTTCCGGCCTTCCCCAGGGCATAGATCGCCGCCTTCTGGGACTGGCCGTGCTCGTTGTCGAAATCGAGGTCGCATCGCGCGATGGCCTCTGTGAGTTGGGCGTCCGACAGAGAGGCACTTCGATCCGCCGAGGCCCGAACGGCCTCCTTGGCAAGGGTCTCCTCGACACGGATCTGGGCCGTGTTCGTCACGCGGACCCGGTCATTCTTGACGCACGACACAAGGCTCACCTGTTCGCCCCGAACCTTAAGGCCTTTGCCCTCGATCAGTTTGACCACCTGGTCGATGTCTTCAATGCCCCCGGGGATGCCCGCTCCGATGAGGCCGCGAGCGGCATACATCCTCAGCTTGTCGTGATCGAGAACAGCTGCCGTCTCAAATTCCTTTCCAAGATGCTTGGCCGCGAACGCATAAGCCTGCTCATGTCGGCCCGCGACAGATACCTCCGTGGCCTCAGCCGTGCCCATGACGCTGTGGTGCTCCCAGCCAATCGCAGCGGCCCGCTCACGCCAGGCCTGAACGTCGTCAGCGGATTCATTCTTCTTCTGCCTGTGCGCCAGACTGGCGGCCTTGAGCATCTTGTTTTTCAGCTCGGCCGTCATGGTGTTCCAGTCGTGCCCCTCCTTCTCGGCATACGCCCGCGCCGATCGCGTCACCTCGGCCGTGCGGCTGGAAAAAGCGTCACAGGCCTCCTGCGGAACGGCGGAGATAACAGTCGCCTGCTCCTTGGCGTCGTAGGACTGCTCGATCCCGAGTTTGCGCAGCTCATCCGCCAGTTCCGCCTGGAAGAAGGCTCCGAACTCATGCACGCGGGAGCGCAGGCGCTTGGTGTCCAGCGAACCCACATGACCGCTCTCGGTCACAACCACATTGTAGAGCGAGTTATGGATGTGCATCTGCGGATCGCCCCCGGTCGGGGCCTCACGCAGATAGGTGGTATCGGTCTCGGCATCATGCAGGGTCAGGGTCGGGCGCGACGTGCGGTGACGGTATGACGTCCAGGCGACCTCCCCGGCTTCTTCTCCGTCTTCCCCACCGTGACCACGTCGGGCAAAGCCAAGCTCGCGGGCCACATACTGCATGGTCGCGTCATTGGCCCGTTGCACAGCGTTCCAGATGGCGGCCCCTTCGGCCTGCGTGGGCGCGAACTCGGCAGCCAGCGTAACCGATTTGTGCGGGGCCATGGTCAGATCATAGGCGCTGATCTTTCGCTTCGCCTGAGACCATTGTTCGCCATTGTCAGCGCGCTTGCCCTCGAACAGGGCCGCAAGTGTTTCGGTGGTGGGCATGGCCCGCCGATCCACGCCGAGTACGTCCGCCATCTGCTGGCTCATGCCCGGATTGAACGAGGCCCGGCCATCACGGCCGAGGTAGTAATTCGTGAGGCGCTGACCATCACCGTCAGGCACCTTGCCGGTGTCCGTGCGGAAATCGTGCTCCGGATCCGGTGCCCCTTCGGTGAAATAGGCGGCCACGAACTTGCCGTTACACTCCGCCGAAATCTTGCGGAAGGTCATCATGATGTGCGGCCGTCCTCTGCCTTAGGACGGACTTTGCGGCCTTCCAGCAGATCATTGTTGCGGGCGGTCGTGTGGTCGATACGCCTGATGACCGGCTCCTGATCCTTCATCAGCTCGACCAGGCGCGCAAGAATGTCGTCCAGTGTCGGGCCGTCTCCCTTCTCCGAGGGGGTCAGAAGCTCAATCAGGATACTCAGCTTTTCGCTGATGAACCGGATCTCTTCTCCCTGCTCGTCAGAGCGGGCGAGAAGGATCTGAAGTAGCTCCCGATCCGAAGCATCGGTCTCGGGAGCGCGGTCGGGGGTCTGGGTCTGATCTGTCATGAGGACAAGATAGAAAGCCCTCATGCGACTGAGATCATTTCGTCGCAGCCTTCGCTAGCGCCAAGGCTTTGTTTTCCGAAGCTCGCTGGACCCATTGTGCCAGACGGGTGCTTAGGGAGATGGCCTGATCGAGCTGCTGGAGGCCTTCATCAAGTGTCAGCGGTTCATTGAGGATCGCAATCTCTGCGCGATAGCTCCGCCACAGCGACCCCACCAGCTTTGCCGAACTCACCAAAGCCTGCATGTCGGCCTGATCGCAGTCGAGTAAGATCTCGTCCATGTCGCGCGCCTCAATCACGAGTGGCGTATTCGGCAGGCTTAAAACGACATAGCGGCCCGGTGCCTGAAAGCACGCCTTTAGGTGCTGTTGGTCTTCAAGGTTTTCAGATGGACCTCCTGGGAGCGCGTAGAAACCTGTCTCCCGGATGCGAGGAATAACCTCTTCTGTAATCCAGCGGCGGAAGCGTTTAGCGATCGGTTTCCGGGATACGAAAGAGAGATGATACGCGCCGCTCTCGGTGACACACACGACCTGCTGCGGGCCACCTGCGGTCTGAACTCGAATGAGAGTCTTTTCGTCATCGTCCAGTCGCTTCGCCGCATCGGCAGGCCCTTTGATTTCGAGTGCCCCGCAGATGTCCGCAATCAGAAACCATTGCCGTCCCTGGTAGGAGACAGAACGCAGCGTCGCTCCGGCGAAGATGAACTCAGACGATGTTTCAAGCGGTAGGCCACCTGCCTTCTGTTGCTCGTAGGTTGTCTCTGCTGCCGGTGTCACTGGCGTCTCCTTCGGGTTGGGACAGTGATCATGACAGCGTGGTCTGCGACTGAACCGATCGTCAGAAGCGCGACCAAAGGGTGCGGTTAGTAGCCGCACCCTTTTCCTCTTTTGCCTCTCGGCGGCGAAGCCGTCCGCACCAACGGTGCAATGGTCTATGAAGAAGCTCTTTTCTTTGCCGTACTTACGCCGTGACTTTGCCGTGCCTACGCCGTAGTAACGCCGTGAATACGCCGTGGTTCCGCCGTATCGACGCCGGGCTTGCGCCGTGAAAACGCCGTGTGTATAGCTCCAGACGGCTGTACTGGGCTCTCAGACCACGTCACGCAGAGGCCGTCAGTCCCGCGCTGTGTCCAAAATGGACACACTTCGAGGAGATGCCCGTGACAAATCCACTCCACGACCTGAAGACTTCCCGGAATGGAAAACGGGCACTGCGGGAACGAGCGAGCCCACTCTACAGGTGGCTGCGCACGAACATGGCCGAGGTCTCCGACCTTCGTGAAACCGGGGTCGCAACGTGGAAAGACATTCTCGGCGCTGCGCGTCTCTCGGGCCTGAACGTCGAGGTCAGTCAGCGGATGGCGAACGTCATCAGCAAACAGTGGTACCGTCTTCAGAATGAGGCTCAGGGGCTCCCAGTGGATGCCAAATCAGACACCTCGGCAGTGAGGCCAGAAAGGATTTTGCCTCCGAGCAAGATTGATCCCGACTGGCGTCCGGACGAAATTGAGGCTCACTGGGCCGAACGCGAGGAGCCTGTTTCAGTGAGGCCGAATGAACCGAGCGGCCCCGAAGAAACAACCGGAGAGGGGCTAGTGCCAGCTCATCCGATCCGGGCGACACCTCCCGTCGCGATCGAAGACAACAAGAAAATTCCTCAGCACAGCAGAGACTCATTGAAGCGCCTGCGCGAAAAGATCCGTGCTCGCAAAGAAGAGAAGTACCGCCTGACGCCAGACTGATTTTCTCAGCCATCAGCATCTCAGTCGCAGATCAAGCGGTCATCATGGCTTTCGAAAGAGGAAGACCAGTCCGTCTCATCGGGAGGCGGATCACCTCAACAGGAGCCTGACTGTGACCAAGGACGCTGACGTCAAAGCCACCCCGTCTGCACCGGCCCCCAAGGCGGCCACCAAAAAGAAGCCTGTCATCTTCACCATTATCGGTCGTCAGCGGGTTGGAAAAACGACCCTGCTTAATGCTCTCGCGCAGACCGTTCATGACCAGGGCGGAACACCGGAGATCTGGAATACCGATCTTCTGAACCGCTCACACTCAATCTCGAATTTCCATGACGCGGATAGTCCGGCCGCAGGCGATACGAAGCGCCAGAGGAAATGGCTGGAGGAGAAGATCCAATCACTCATGGAAAGCCGTCATGATGCCATTCTCGACATAGGCGGCGGATGGACAGCCCTGCACGAGCTGATCAACACGGAATCCCTGAGCCGCGCGCTCGACATGATGGGGATTACGCTCTCGGTCGTCTTTCTGATCGGACATGAGCGGGCTGATCTGGACTATCTGGAAGATCTCCAGAAAAAGAAGAAGTTCTCTCCCCGCAATTCTGCGATCATCATCAATGAAGGCCTCATCCCTCCTTCACTGGACCAGGACGACGTTGTGGATGTCGTTTCCCACCACCCAGCCGTCGAAGAAGCAATGGAGAATGGCGCGGACATCTTCATGTATCCTGCTGCCGAGCCAATGAAGGACGTGTGCGACCGGGGAATGACATTCTCGGCCTATGCCGCAGGCGAGCAGAAGGAGGGCTTTCCGACCAGCTCCATTTTTGATCGACTGGCCATGGACCGCTGGTATCGTCGTGATTTTCCCGCTTTTCTTCAGGAACTCGGTGCCAGCCGTCTGCCGAATATGCCTAAGGGACTCCCTGTTCCGGCCGAAAGTGACGTGTAATGTCTGACGGCCTTACCCAGAGGATTTCCGACTGTCAGGCCAGATTTGAAAGCTCACTGGATGCGCTCCGTGAGCAGACGCATCGTTGGACGCTCCGGCCACGTTCACCTGAGGCCAAGGTTCTGGATGGCCTCATGATCCTGATGGAGATGAACAATCTTCATCAGGCCCTCCTTATTAAGGATCGTGAACACTCAGAGGCCGCGCATAGAGCGCTGTTTCAAGAGGCCGAGACACGAATGGAGCAGTGTGTTGCCAAATGCGAGAGCCTGCTGGATCAATGCACACGCTCGGCAACAGAGGAGGTTATTGAGGTCAGGCGGGCTCTTCATGAAGGCGTGGCAGCCTCTCGCCAGCTCCAGAAGATCGACGAAAAGACCGTCAAGGCAAAGGTCGCGGAAGTCCTTGGAACCGTCAAAGGCGAAATCGCCGAAAGCATGAAAGCGCAGATCGTGATGGCGGGCACTCGTGTTCGACGGGACGAAATCAGCAAGCGGGCCGGATGGTTCGCCACCATGATCGTAGGCGGAACCGTGTTTGGAATTATCCTCGATCACCTGATTTAGGTGTGTCCAAAACGGACACACCAACCCCGCCAACATCGCATGGACCGGGAAACACCCTCAAAGTCGCAGACCATGGGCCGATACTGGCGCTCTCAACAATGGAGTGTTCAATGCCGCCCCCTCTTAAACCACAGGTCCTGATGACAGGTCTGGCCTTCTCGGTCGGACTTGGCCTCAGCGGTTCGTGCCAGGCGCAGTCGATTGAGGTGCCTAACGGCCTCCCGGAAGTCCCGCATGTTGTCTATCCGGAAGTCGGCCTCCCGAACTTCACAGTGCCAGCCGGAACCGTTCAGCAAATCGGCGGAGACGGCAAGGTCATCCAGACCACCCAGCCAGTCTCGACCGGGTCAGACTCACTGCAAACGCTTTATAGCCGAGCATGGGGCTATCAGGCCGCTGACAATGCGTCTTCCCTCGGTGTGAACCCTGCTGCCTTGGCCGCAACCTGTCAGGTCGAGTCAGGCTGCCAGAATGTCTATACGGCCACCGGGTCCGGACACACCATTACGGGCGCATTTCAGATGTCAAACGGCACGTACTCAGAAGAAATGAGCAAAGCGCTCGCCGCCAGCCCGGGACTGGCCAGCACCATCACCTCGGGGACTGCCGGACAGCAGGACCCGGCCACACAGGCAGTCGCGGCCGCACAATATCTTAAAGACGCCGCCCTTTCTCTCCAGAAAGCTGGTGTCAGTAATCCGACCGCCGTTGACACCCGCGGGTATTATAATTTCGGCCCGACAACCGGGAACGCCCTTGCCCAGGCAAGCTCAAGCGACCTCATGTCCGACTACATCTCCAGCAGCAAGATGAGCAGCAACGGCGTTACAAGCGGAATGACTGTAGGAGAGTGGAGGCAGTCCGTTGCGGATAAAATGGGGACCGGTGCCACGAGCCCTGTCCTTTCATCGTAATGTGATAGAGAGAGAGACAATGAACAGACAAATCCTCTTAGCGGTCGCTGGTTTCGCCTCTGTCCTTGGGACAGCACATGCCGCAAACGTCACTCCCGTAAAGCCGATCAACCATCATGTCTGTATGGCATTGGATGCGCCCGATGACGTCATGATGGACACGCACCATCCCATCTCTTTCATGTCAGCCCCTGATCCATCAGCTACCGTCATTTCCGACGCTTCGGTGGTCATGGCTATTGACACCGTCGAGCCACAGAAAAATGGCTACGCTCTCGCGATGACCTACACGCTCCAGCCTGCATGGATCAGCACGAAGTGGCTGAAGCCGTACTCGGTTGTTCACCCAGGAGTGACATGCACGCCGTATGTGATGAGCAACGGAAAGCTCGGCTTCGACTTCAAGCACCACCAGCACTGACGAAGGCGAGTTTGTTATCTAAAGGCAGCCTCCGGGCTGCCTTTTTTGTATTCCCTGAGCCTGGACGTGGAGACACCGGAAGCCGCCACGTCGCGGGCAATGTCACCCGGCTTTGCGGATCTCGGCGAGAATGGGATCGGCCTTTCTCTGCCGGGGACAGGGATGGGCCACATGGGCCGCTTCCAGATCCAGTAACCACAAAGACAGATCAGCCGGGAGAGAGGACGTGCCCTCCAGGCAGCGCCGGAACTGGTTGCGGTGCATGTCGCATTTTTCGGCGGCCTGACGCTCGGACCACCCGATCCGGAACAGGGCAAGAGACAGGCGCGGCCCGGTCAGGTGCTTCGGGCGACTATCGAGAGGGGAAAGACTCTTTGTCATAAGAGCATCCTGCCGCCTCGTTCTGCGACTGAACGCGAAACATCGCGCCTCAAAAACACGCCTCCAGATAGGCCGCAAAGCCCGGAAAACCTTGCCATTCCGGTGAAAAACCGCTACTTTCTTCTTATGAGTTCAGCCAAGACCCTTTTCGCGCCGACGCCTTTTTCCGCCCTTTCGGATGAAGAGCACACGCGCCGCCAGGACGCGGTCGAGTGGGCCCTCGCGGCCCAGAGACGGCAGGGCTACACGCATGATCCCCTTATCGAGGCTGCGTGCCAGTCGTTCGTCGCCGGACAGATCGACCTTGCTGAACTGGGGCGGAGACTGAACCCCGCCCTCTAACGCGTCGATGCCTCCCGCCCACGGCTACACCTACCCGAACGTCTCTTTCGTCTGCCCGAACACCCGGCCCCGGCTGATCGCCCCCTGTTTTCCTAGACCCATCCTGCCCGTGCGGCGAGCACACTGACGGCGACGAGAGTGGAATGACGGTGGCGTTTTCCTGAGCCCATCCTGCCACCAGCCAAGACGGGCGACGGGACAGGCCGTCAAGCCCGGAGCGTCCCGAGCAAGGGGGCAGGCTTGCGCCTGATGCGGGGTCGCGCAGTGGCTTTACGGACTGGCACGGCGACTGTCAGACTGAACGCTGGATGCGAGGCCGCCGTCGTGGAACGTGCCTCCCCGGACGGTCCGCAGGACTGGCCAGGGAGGTTGAGGAGCCGTCTCACGAACAGATCACCCACACCAGGACCGTCCGTCATCGGAAAAGAATGCGGGTGAACCGTTACCCGGACGGGCCGAGACGCAGGGTCCAGACGCCCGACCAAGGGCGGCTGGACCCTGTGGCTCGGTGGAGCTTGGCGACGCAGGAGCCTAGCGGAATAGGGTGAACGACCCCGTCAGGGCCGCCCCGAACCCTTTTTCTGCTTCTGGTTCGGGAAATTGACTCTGAATAATGTTTTCAGTCGCAAACTGTTCTCACATGACTTCTTCGACGCCATAAAACCGAACTGCGCCCGGAACGAGCCAGTGTTTAGCGTCCGGAGATCGAGACGATGCCTAACTTTCCCACCGTATGGCCTTATTTTACAGCCCTTTTCGTGGTTCAGATTCTATTCAAGACTGCCGTCTCGGCGACGCAAGACGGTTCTGAAATCGGTTATGGCGCAACTTCCCTCGTTCACTCACTGACAAGAGCCGTCTTCGACACGGCCATGGGATGGGTGAGACGCAGCACGCGCTGTGGTCTCTTTCTCGCTGTCCCTTTGACGGCGCTGCTTGGAGCGGCGCTAATGGGCCATGAAAAGGAAGGCATGACCTGCCTTGAGGCTGCGTTTATCTCCGGCATGACTGGATGGTTTCTGGATCTGCTATCGAACGCGATTGAGGATTACTGAAACGGGCACGCTCCTGGCGCAGCCCCCTGTGGGGGGCGAGCATTGGGGGCAAAACACTTCGCGCCGACGAGGCGCGTCCGCCTTCCTGGAAAAAACGACGGGAGAATGAAAAGGGCGAACGGGAGAAGAGGCCGAGGGCAGAGCCGAGGCCGTCAGCGCGGCCCGGGTGAGTGGCCGGACCTGCTGGCCCGGCCTGTGGGGGTTAGAGAACAGCCCCCCACTGTGCGGCGCGGACGTTCTCTGTGAGGCTGCGGGCGTTGTCCTTGACGTAAGGCTTCCAGTCTTCCCCGATCAGTTCGCGGTAGGCGTCACATGCGCCCTGAGCCATGACGGCGAGCGCGTAAGCCTTGGGGGCCTGCTGTGCAGCGAAACGGACGGCCCGATCTACGCGGTTTTCCCCGCCGTCGATGCCTTGGCGGTCTTCGTCGCGGCTTTCGTTGCTGAAAGAGTTTTGTTCGTCGCGGGCAATCTGGCGCTTGTTCTCATAGAAGTTAGCGGCACCATAGGCAGAGCGGACCAGACCGTCCACGATGCGGCCAAGGTGCATTTCCATGGCCTTGAAATTGCGCTCGCCCCGGAAGTCGGTGACGACAAGCACATCCTCAAGAAGCGTGTACTGGTCGCGGATCATGCTGAGACCGGCCCCCATCAGCTCGTCATAGTCGCCAGCCTCAAAACCGAAATGCTGAACGATAGCGGCGATCTTGTCATCGTTGGGGGCAAGGCGCATGACGTCTGCCAGCGTGGGAGCGGCAATAGCCTTGGTGCGCTCGCGGGCTTCGTTGAAACGGCGGACGGCGGCGGGGCTGGCCTTGTTTGCAGCCTTGCGGTTCTGGGCCTTCGGTGCGATTGTGGTTGCTGCGTCGGACATGAAACTCACCTTTTCTAGTCTAGCGAAGTCCCGTTCGGTGCTCGTAACACCGTTCGGGGCGCTTTGTCTTGAGGGCCAATCCCTCTCGACAAGTAAAAGATAGCCTTTTTGGCCTTTTTCTGCAAGAAAAAAACACAGAAAACCGCCATAAAACGCACTTTATTTTTGCATGACAAGTAAAAATATTACTTGGTTACTTCATGAATACCTGTCGTTTTCCTAGACCCATCCTGCCCGTGCGGCGAGCACATTGACGGCGACGAGAGTGGAACGACGGTGGCGTTTTCCTGAGCCCATCCTGCCACCGGCCAAGACGGGCGACGGGACAGGCCGTCAAGCCCGGAGCGTCCTGAGCAAGGGGGGCAGGTTTGCGGCTGATGCGGGGTCGCGTGCGGCCCTGCAGCAGACGCGGGCCTGACACCTGCCGCCGAGGGTCGCGCAGTGGCTTTACGGACTGGCACGGCGCCTGTCAGACTGAACGCTGGATGCGAGGCCGCCGTCGTGGAACGTGCCTCCCCGGACGGTCCGCAGGACTGGCCGGGGAGGTTGAGGAGCCGTCTCACGAACAGATCCCCCAGACCAGGACCGTCCGTCATCGGAAAAGAACGCGGGCAAGCCGTTACCCGAAAGGGCCGAGACCCGAGGGCCAGACGCCCGGTTGAGGGCGGCTGGACGTCGGGGCTCGGTGGAGCTTGGCGACGCAGGAGCCTAGCGGAATAGAGCGCGCGAACCCTTCAGGGCCGCCCCGATCCTTCTTTACGTCTGCCCTTCAAACCACCCACGGGTCAGTATCGAAGAGATGGAAAAGACCGGCCTTTCCCTCCCGGCTCTCCTTCTTCGTCTTCCTTTTCAGAATCTTCCGCTCCTGGCGAGCCTTGCGCCTTTTCTTCTCATCAGCCTTCCAGCAGTCCCGCAGGACAGCACGCAGTTCGGGACACTGTGCGCTGATCTGTCCATAAGCCTGACGCCGGAACCGGGCCACGCCGCCGAAACGGTCGATACCTGTCAGCAGGGTACTCCTGCCGATCCCCGGATAGAAGATCACGCCGAGACCATCCTGCGCGGCGGGTGTTGAGGGCAGCCGGAGGAAAAGGGTGGCAAAGCCATCTGAGGTCTGAACCCATCCGGGCGCTGGCCCTGCCAGTTGCCGCAATGGCATCAGGTCAAAGTCCGGACAGTTCTCAGCTATGGCCGCCGAGAGAGGCTGAGACCTGTGCCAGAAATTAGCGCTACAGCCCGCCCAGTCTCTCGAAGGATCCGTTGGAAACAGGATCGAGAAAACGGTGATGAGGTCTGCTTCATACACGAGCTGAGTAAGCGTCCGAAGATCGCACGATTGACGGCAGCATTTGCCTCATGTCGGACGTAAGTTGAGCTATTTGAGATTACGGAGGCGATACGCGAAAGCGCGCGAGTCTGACTGGGTCAGAATGCCAGATTTCTTTCGGAAGACGAATACTTGGATCACTACCTCATCAAGCGAATACGTTATTCGTGACAGATCCTCCGCGAGGAGAAAGATAGTATCAACGTTCGATAGAGGAGGCAGTCTTATTGATCCGAATTCGGAACAAAACTACCATACTGTATAACGCCGACTTCAGGAAAGTATGACGATGCCCCAGTTCCGTATGCTATGCCATTTTCTCGCTTTGGGGGCCTGTTCTGCATTTCTGACTGCAGCAGCACCACCACCCTTTCTGACGACGTACATCCATAATGGTAACTTCGAAGCTGGTGATTACGCATTTATCCGCGGGGCCTTTGCCGGGGCATCGGCACAACAGCTCGCCAACTGGAAAGCCCTTCAGGCTTACGGCACATTATGTATGAAAGAGGCTGCTCATTCGGAAAACGAAGAGCTGAAAAAACTCGGCATTAATGCTCAGGTTGATGAAGAAAGCGGTTATCAGGATCATCTGTGCACTCAGATTGCGTTTGCGTCCGATGTGCCCGCAGATTTCAAAACCTGGGATGCTTTTCACGATGCATTGGCTCGCAGTCAACCTTACTTCCAGACTTATAAATCAGCCGTAAATATGGCCGTCCGAAGCTTGAACAGCGATGCCAATAAAGACACGTTCGAGGAGCAACTTACCCTTCACACTGTGCCGGACCAGATGTGGCGGTTTGTCATGATGGGCGCCACACTAAACGACGTATCAGGCCTTGATGCAGCAACCCGATCTGCTTTGCGAATGCAGAGCATTCTCGAGGGAGTTAATGTTGATTGGGTCAACAGTCATTGGGCGCGGCACATTCTGGAAACGCAGGGATGGTCTCCTGCGATCAAAGCTGGCCGAAAGCCGGCAATGCTCATGTGGTTGTTGGTCCAGCACGCCGATGAGGATCCGGCCTTTCAAGTCATGGCACTTCAAAAACTCGAACCTCTGGCGAAGACGGGGCAGTTTTCGAAGCAGAACTATGCTCTCTTGTCTGATCGCGTAATGCTCGCGACGACAGGAAAACAACACTATGGATCGCAACTGTCCTGTCATGATCATCAGCTAGCTCCTTATTCGATGGACAAGGGTGGTGATAACTCGACAACACTCGATGCCAGACGATCAGAAATGAACCTTCCACCCGAAGCAGCTTACATTGAACACTTTCGGAAGAGTTTCCCTCAGGGCTGCTAAGTTAAATTGAAATCACGCTATATCCTGAAACCTAAATGATAGGGATAATATCTTTAATGAACGTGACATTACTGCCGTTCTTTTTCGAGAGATATGGGAGATAAATTACAGCGTGACAGGCGTCATAAGGAATTAATAGACGAAAAATTGTATAATTATTAAGTATTAACCTTAGAGCCTGACCGAAAATGAATTGAGTGATTTCAGACACTTATGGGGAGATGATTTTCAGTGTGAAGACCACATAGGTATTTTGTTCGCTCAATCATGAGCTATGGTCATGAAGTCGGGGGTAAGCCGTCCCAGGCCTGACGGCTTTCAATTCAAACGACGCCCAGTTTTCCGCCAAAAACCATTCAAAACGCCTTTTTGAGTCAGACTCTTAAATATAACTAATTGTGGTCAAAAAAATCATTCGTTGGCGTTTTGTGGGAACGGGAGCAGTTCGCTGAGACGTGCGGCTGGATGTCTGTCAATCATGCGTGTCAGCACATCGCGCAGCCAGGCAAATGGCTCGATCCCATTGAGCTTGGCTGTCTCGATCAGTGACGCCACGATGGCCCATCGGTTGGCGCCGCCTTCGCTACCCGCGAACAAAGCATTCTTACGGCCGAGCGTGACGGGTCGAATGGCCCGCTCCACCGGATTGGTGTCGAGATCTATGCGCCCGTCCCCGACAAAGCGCGCGAGATCATCCCAGCGGTTCAACGCATAGCGGATCGCTTCTGCCATTCTGGAGCGAGAGGGCAGCAAAGCCAGTTTTTGTCGGAGCCAGAGTTCCAGCGCCTCAACACGCGGTCGACTGTGCTCATCCCGAAGCGTTTTGCGTTGATCAGGCGGCAGCCCCCGAAGGGATGCCTCAATCTCATACAGAGACCGGATCTGCATCAAAGCCTCGGTGGCCATGGGCCGGGGTGAGCAAAACCGTCGCAGGTTCTCCGGGGCTGGCCTGTGTGACCGGCCATGTAAAGATTCCCTGATCGAGGCGTTTGGCATACAGGCACATGCCGTTGCCATCGTGATACAACAGTTTGATCAGTCCAGCCTTTCGGCCGCGAAACACAAACACATGCCCGCTGAACGGATCGGCCCGCAGCGTCTCCTGTACCAGCACCGACAACCCGTCGATCCCCTTGCGCAGATCGGTGTAGCCCAGGGCCACATGGACCCGGATATGAGGTGGCAGGCTGATCATCGGGGTGTCGCCAGAACATCCAGAATGGCCCGCAGCGAAGCGAGTTCTATCTGCACAGGGACGCGCAGGAAAGTACCGTTGGGCAAGCCGATCTGTATGTCTTGTCCAGAAGAAAGAGGCGCTATGGCGTGCACGTCGCGCAGTGGTGGGGGCATCGAAGCTGTCGGTAAAGACGCTGTCGCGTCGGAAGTCAGTTGCACGGTCGCGAAAAGGGGTGGTGGATCTGGAAGTGTTGCGGGCTGATGTGGGCCTGGGATCGGCTCGGCCAGTTCCTTGAGCCAGCGATAGAGCATGCTGGGAGCGAGGTTATGCGCCTTTGCATATTTCCACGTGGACATACCGGATTGCGCAGGTTCCACACAACATCCTGTCGCTCAGCCTTGCTCCATTTACGGCGCCGAAACTGACGATCCGATAGCAATTGAGCCATGATGACAGGGCGGTCACCTCCAAGGGACGATGAAGAGACGTCTCTCCAGTGTCTCTTGGAGGTGACCGCAGGCATTGGCTGTTTTTCTAAGGGTGCATCCTGCGCATCTACTTGCTGCGTCATTCGGGCCACCCCGCGCCGGAAACTTCGCGGTGCCAAGCCGTGCTCTCTGCAATAAGCCGCGCGGGTCAGGCCGGACATCTGCCATGCATCGTGATGCTGTTGCCAATAATCCCAGCCAAAACCCGCCACGCTGCTCTCCTCTGCGCTGAATTCCAAGAAGACAGCACAGCCCATCGGACAATGTCAGCGTGTCACTCTCGGACGCTTACCGAGCTGACCGCCCTGCCATTTGGCAAAGCCCGGATCATCGCAGCTGTCGAAATACTCCATGCCCCGGATACTGACGTCCGGATAGTCGTCGGACAGCCCGTCTCCGTGACGGAGGAAAGACGTACCAATCCCGTTTTCGAGGGTCATCACCAGTGTGGTGTCGGTCTCCCACGCCATCTGGCCTGGTGCACAGGTCCGGTAGGCGCGCTCTCCGGCGATCTGGCGCAGACGGTCCTGCGGGCCGGTGAGCGTGAAGACTGTTGTGACGGGAGTAGCCACGGAAAGCATCCTTTTCTCTTTTCAGATGCTTTCCCTCAGACGCAGACGGCTGGACGGGACAATGGCGCGCCCTCCAGGGTGCGGGCCGCGTGCGGCCGAACCATTGTGGCGGCCAGACGGCCTGTGGCCCGTCTTCCCTGTCTCTTATTTTTCTATTTACAAGGTAAGCGTCCAAGAATTGCACAATGAACGGCTGCTTACGCCTTCAAATCAGACATTAATGTGCAGCCGCGGGCTTCTCCGAAGCTGACATGGCTCAAAGCTTGCACGAATTGGTAACCGTCAATCCCAGGGCATTTCAGTCCTTTGAGCCTAAAATGACGGGGGCCTGTGCCGCTAGTGGCCTAAAGGCACAGAGCCAGACGTGCTTGTCATTCGATCAACCCGCCAACCAACAATATCAAACTGGCAGACCTTGGTTATGATCGAAGGACAATCGGTGGAGGAGGTCAATTCGAGTTCATTGGACGCATGCATCATCGCCGAAGTCTGGGCGGACATGCTTCAGTTCATTGTCAGCGTGGGCTCTGCATCAGCGCCTCCTTGACGCTTAAATATAGTGCAGATCTGAACGCCTCGTCCTGGCTGTGAAGCTTGTAGAGTTCCAACTCCTCTTTCCGGCGTTTTAGCATGACTTCTTTCATAATTTTTTCAAATGCCAAGTTACGGCTGTAGGGATCAGAATTTTCATCAAATTTCTTTTCGAAATCGGGGTGGGCCTGAACACTTTCAACGATATTCAGAAACTTGATCCGTTGCTCTTCCGGGGTGGCGCTCCAGCCTTGGAACCAACGTTCGTTGAAGCTGCGGATGATCTCTTCCAACGGGTCTTCCTGCACCTCTCCTTCGCGATAACCGCGGGGGGTGGGGTTCTGTGGATCTAGCTCTGCTTCTGAAGTGTCCAGGCCGATGGTCTGGTTTAGTTTTGTCCGCTCTAGCCCATATGATGAAAGGTCAACGGCCTCGAGAAGATCATCCAACGCATCCTGATTCGGGTCCTTAATGTTTAACTTTGGGACCAGGAACTTCAGAAACCAGAAGAGCTTCTCCCAAGCCTCCACTTCGAATGGCATGATTGCAGCCATCTGTCCGTAGATCTTCACGAACTGCTTCGCTTTGATCTTGAAGTCGATCTTCTCCTGGTCTTCCAGTTCCAGGCCGGTGTTGAAACGTTCGGCAGCCACGTCAATCAGGGGGCTGAGTTTTTCGGAATCTTCGCCGTCAAAGAACCTTTTGCAGAATTCCTCCACCTCTAACCATTCGTAGACACCGACATCATCCAAAGATGCTTTCAGCACGTGTAAGACGTTCACGTCCGTCGCCTCGGATAGGGTCGTCACCGTGAAGAACGGGTCGAAGGCAGCCTTGATGTCCTCGGTCGAGTTGAAGAAGTCGAGAACAAACAAATCCTCGGTCCGTTTGCCAAGCTTGGGGGAGGACCGATTCAAACGGGACAGGGCTTGGACTGCTAGAACCGACTGCAGCTTTTTGTCGACATACATCGCACAGAGCTTCGGCTGGTCGAAACCGGTGAGATACTTGTTTGCGACGATCAGCAGGCGGAATTCATCCTTATCGAACTCACTGCGGGTCTTGTCCTCAGGTACACCATTCATCTCGCTTTCGGTGTACTTGACCCCATCAACCTCCTTCTCGCCCGAGAAGGCGATTAACGCCTTGAACGGGGTGCCGCGTTTGGCAAGCTCTGCCTGTACGGCCTTGTAGTAGCGGATCGCTACCTCGATATTTTGGGTCACGATCATCCCTTTGCCTTTGCCGCGCAATTTCTTGGGGTTGACCACCTTGTCGATGAAATTCTCGACCATGATCTCGGCCTTGGTATTAATCGTCTGCTGGCTCCGCTCGACATAGGCGCGCAGCTTCTTCTGCGCCTTGGATGTGTCGAACAGGGGATTGTCCTCAATGGACTTCTGGATCTCGTAATAGCCCTTGTAGGTCGTGTAATTCGCCAACACGTCGAGGATGAAGCCCTCCTCGATGGCCTGCTTCATGCTGTACAGGTGGAACGGGCGGAAGCGGCCGTCCGGCTGCTGCTCACCGAACTTTTCCAGGGTGATCGGCTTCGGCGTTGCGGTGAAGGCAAAGTAGGACGCATTGCCGCGCATCTTGCGGGCCTGCATGACCGCCACAATCTTGTCCTGCGCGTCATCTTCATCTGGGTCGCCGCCCATTGCCTGATTCATCTTGTCGCTGGCGATGCCGCTCTGGCCGCTGTGCGCCTCGTCGATGATCACTGCGAAACGCTTGTCGCCCAAATCCTCTATGCCGTCGATGATGAAGGGGAACTTCTGGATGGTCGTGATGATGATCTTCTTGCCGTTCTCCAACGCTGCCTTCAGATCCGACGATTTCAGCGCCGGGGCCACGATATTCTTGACCTCGGAGAAATCCTTGATGTTGTCGCGCAGCTGCTTGTCCAGCAGGCGGCGGTCGGTCACGACGATCACACTGTCGAACAGCGGGGCGTCCAGCGCCCTGGCGCCCGGCAGGTCTAGCTTCGCCGGATGGGTCTCGATCAGCTGGTAGGCGGCCCAGGTGATGCTGTTGGATTTTCCTGATCCGGCAGAGTGCTGGATCAGGTATTTATGCCCTACGCCCGTCTGAGCGGCGTGGGACAGCAGCTTTCGGACCACATTCAGCTGGTGATAGCGGGGGAAGATCAGCGTCTTCTTCGCCAGCGGGTCGGTCTTCTTGCCCTCCAGCAAGACGAAATGCTGGATGATCCCGGCAAGGCTCTCCGGTTGCAGAACCTCTTCCCACAGGTAGGCCGTCTTGTGGCCCATCGGGTTCGGCGGGTTGCCCGCGCCCTCGTTGTGCCCCTTATTGAACGGCAGGAAGGAGGTCGAGGCTCCCGCCAGCTTCGTCGCCATCCACACCTCGTCGGTGTCGGCGGTCATGTGGACCAGCACGCGGCCAAAGCGCAGCAGGGTCTGGTTTGCATCACGCTCACGGTATTGCTTCTGGCCGTGGTAGCGGGCGGTCTGGTGGGTCCAGGCGTTCTTCAGCTCCAGCGTCACCAGCGGCAGCCCGTTCAAAAACACCACCATGTCCACCGATTCATTCGGGTTGGCGGTGCTGTGATGGACCTGCCGCGTCACGCTCCAGATATTGGCGGCGAAGTTGTTGTGGACCTTTTGCGCCGAACTGGCCAGCGGAGCGGGATACATCAGGTGGAAATGCGCATTGTCGACGGGCAGGCCCTTTTTCAGGACGTGCAGCAGGCCCTTGGACTTGATCAGCTTGTCGAGCTGGCCGGTGACCTTGGCCTGCCAGTCGGCGGGGTTGTGCTGCTTGAGCTTGTCGAGGTCTTTGGATTGGGTGGCTTGGAGGAACTCCCAGAACTTCGCACGGTCGAGCGCGAGGGGCGCGTCGAAATCAGCGGGCTGGCCGATGCGGAAAGGGCCAGAGGCGATGGCCCCGGCGGCCAGCTCTTCGGAGCACGCGCCGCAAAGCCGTCTCTCGATGGCCTGTTCGAGGGCGATTTCCTTGGTGTTGCTGACCGCGACATTCATGGTGTTGCTTTCAAATAAGTTTCCGTCCCGCCCCGTTGAGGGGCCGGGCGCTTACAATACCTTGATCTTTCCAGTCACCGCCGCGTTGATCAAGCTCGTCTTGTATTCCCGTAGTGCGGTGATCTGGGATTGCTTAATTACGATTGCATTCGCGATCTTGTCGAAACCACTCGCAATGTGAGCAACGATGGAATTTTGCTCATCGAGAGGCGGATAAGGGACCGACAAGTTCGACACCTTGCCGCCTGTTATAAGCGGCTGCGCATTGCTTTCGTTCAACCGATTGAGGTCGGCGGCTTGCAGCACTCGGGCCAAATACCGCGATGACACGCGCCCGCTGATCCGTAAGATCAATGCGTTATCGCTGATCCATCGTTTCCCCTGTGCCAGCCGAATATTGCCGCAGTACGCGCCAACGCGGCCAATAACGATGTAGTCGCCATCGACGTTGTACTGATCTGAATACCCCATGAGACCATTACCGCCCCAGACTTCGTAAGTCCCGTCGTCTTCAAGTTGACTGTTCGTGATACCATCACCGCTGCGGTTTCGACCGAAGTGCTTAACCTTTTTCACCTCCCAATGCGCGGGGATCTGTCCGATCCAGTCGATGCCGCTATCCTTCATGGGGGCGTCGGGGTTCAGGCCGCGGGTGACGGCCTGCTGGATCAGGATCTGCCTACGCTCGGCCAAGAGCCTGATCTGCTCCTCCTTGATCCGCACCGCCTCGTCAATCGCTGCGCATTTCCCATCCAGAAATGCGACGATTGCGGTCTGTTCTTCAATGGGAGGGGCAGCCAAGGCTAGGTCTGCGAAATCGCCGAAGCGGAAGTCTGTCGATCGTTCGCGGATACCCTTGGCCATGGCAACCAACAGCCCGGACAATGCGATATGGCGCATGTAGTAGGCGTAGAAGTGAGGATTGACCGTGCCTTCGACACGGGGGACGCAGGCTGAATAGACCGGCGTCGACTTCCCGTCTGAGTCAGATACCCCAACGGCCCCCGCGAAAGCATCCATAGCATGGATGACCAAATCGCCCTTTCGGATACCTTGGTAGCCGTGTTCCTTGAGCGCGTTGGTAAAGCCTTCGGTCCGGCGCTTGACGCGCAGCGTCACCACACCATCGCGGAAGCATGTCACGATTTCGTCTTCCGGTCGCACCGAGCGGTCCATCTTTTTGAACAGCCACTTGCCGCGCCGGACGTTCCAGCTTGCCGGGATCGCACCGACCCATTCCACGCCGCTGTCACGGTAGCTCTCATACTTGGGATATGCCGCGTTGATCATTCCGCTGGCTCCAGCGTGGTCGCAACCTCGACACCAAGGATGTCGGCAATCAGCCCGTCGGCTTTTTCTTCCAGGGCCAAAATGTCCTGCGTTACCTCTTCAAGGCTGCGCAGCGGCTTGTGGCGGTAGAAGTACTTGTTGAAGCTGATCTCGTAGCCGATCTTCACGCTATCGAGGTTGATCCAGGCCTCATTCACATGCGGCTTCACCTCGGCCAGGAAGTAGCGGTGGATGTCGTCTTTCAGGGCCACGCTTTCGGCATCGCGCAGCTCTGCGGTGCTCTCATAGGTCAGGTAGCTGCCATCCTTCTGCTGGTACCAACCGAAATCGGCCAGATCTTCCGCCGCACAGCCAAGATGCGTGGTCAGCGCCTCGACCTCAGCGCCGATCAGCTTGTGCTTCTTGGCGATGACCTTCTGGGCGGTCTCGTCGTACCAGCTGACGGCGTTCAGGATGGCGTTCTTCTCGGTCACGCCCAGCTGGATCTTACGCGCCTTGAGCGCGGCGTTAACCGCCTTGCGGAAGGCGTTGAAGTCATCGGTCTCCTCAAGGCCCACATCGCCCATGATCTGGGTCGCCGTGGCCAGCAGGTCGCGCAGCTTGACCCAGTACTTGGTGTCGAGCAGCTTCGCCTTCGCCTTGGCGTTCAGGGTTAGCCCGGCTACCTCACACCACGCGGTGATCTGCTTGGCCTGCTCCTTTAGAAAGCCCGGCTGATAGACCTGATCCCCGTGTTCGCCGTAGAGCCATTCCATGGGCTCGCGCAGGGACTTGTCAAAGCGCAGGGGGGCGAGGCGTTCAGCGCTGAAACCCGCGCGGCGGCGGTCCGGGCGTTCGATGGTGACTTTGTGATAGCCGAAATCCGCGTTGTCGAAGACTTGCACGGCGATGCCCTGCGGATCGCCCGCCGCGTCGATCTGGCGCTCGACAGGGGCGAACTTCAGGAAGGCCTCGGTGATCTGCTGGATATGTTCGTCCGAGAACTCGCAGTTCTTGTCGCCAAGGTTCTTGCGCAGCTTGCGGAACATGAGGTTGGCGTCAATCAGTTGGACCCGACCGCGCCGTGCCTCGGGCTTGGCGTTGGACAGGAGCCAGATGTAGGTGGTGATGCCGGTGTTGTAGAACAGGTTGTTGGGCAGCTGGATGATGGTATCCAGCATATCATTTTCGATGATAAAGCGGCGGATGTTGGATTCCCCGCTGCCCGCATCCCCAGTGAACAGGCTGGAGCCGTTGTGGACCGACGCGATGCGCGAGCCCAGCGGGCTGGCGCTGGTGGGTTTCATCTTGCTGATCATTTCCATCAGGAACAGCAGCTGGCCATCCGATGAGCGCGGGGTGGCATCCATCGTTTCGACATTGCCCCAGTAGTCGGCCAGCTTGACCTGAAAACGGGGATCAATGACGTCCTTGCCGTCTTTGATGTACTTCACCTCGCTGTTCCAGCTTTTGCCATAGGGCGGGTTGGACAGCATGAAGTCGAAGCGGTTGGCGGAGAATTCATCGGTGGAGAGGGTAGAGCCTACGCGGATGTTTTCAGGGTTATTGCCCTTGATCATCATGTCGGATTTGCAGATCGCGTAGGTTTCGTCGTTTACCTCTTTGCCATAGAGATAAACGTCCCCTTGGGCATGAAAAGGGCCATCTGCGTCCGTGATATAGTTCTGAGCCTCGGTCAGCATGCCGCCCGACCCGCAAGCCGGATCGTAAATCGTCAGGATCCGGGGCAGACGGTCCTTTATCGGGTCGAAAAGCAGGTGCGTCATGAGGTGGATCACCTCGCGCGGGGTGAAGTGTTCCCCTGCCTCTTCGTTGTTCTCTTCGTTGAACTTACGGATCAGTTCCTCAAAGACGTATCCCATACCCAGGTTAGAGAGGCCCGGAAGCGTGTTGCCTTCTGGATCCTCAATGTCATTCGGGGTGAGGTTGACCCAGGGAGAGACGAATTGCTCAATGACGTCCAGAAGCACCTGCTTCTCCGCCATATGGCGCATCTGTTCGAACAGCTTGAAGCGACCGATGATCTCTTTGACGTTGTCACTGAAGCCGTCGAGGTAATCCTCAATATTGGCTAGGAGGATCTGCTGGTTGTTGGTGGCGGTGTTGTATAGCTTCTTTAAGGTCCAGTGACTGGTGTTGAAGAAGACGTAACCGGAGGCATCCTTGAGCGGCTCATCGTCCAACTCCGTCGCGCCAATGTCTTCTTTTTGGTACCGGACCTCTTTCAGAACGGCGTCCTTGGTCGGCTCAAGCAACGTGTCAAGGCGGCGCAGCACAACCATCGGTAGGATCACGTCGCGATACTTGCCCCGTACGTACACATCGCGGAGGCAATCGTCGGCAATGCGCCAGATGAAGGAAACAAGGCTGCTGTGGGACGTGTGGTTCAATGTGGGCCTCAAAAGTTGATACGAGGGCAATAGCCCCTTGACGACTACTCTTAAGGACTTGGTTCTGCAATCAACTTTGGGACGGGCTCTGTTGTCAGCTGCTCCGCCTGTTGGCGATAAAAGAAACCCCACTTAATTTCACGTCGACCGGGGACGAAGTAGAGGACTGAACTGCACCGAGACCGGCGGTCATGTCTGCTTTCAAGCGCTCGCGACGCGAAGCGGACAGAGCGGTCCCCCCTCTTAGGCATTTCCATCGGGTGGCCGTTACAGGTATTCTGGAAGTGCTTTGCGATGCGGTACCAAATAGAGAGACCGCAAAGTCGCAAAGCGCGCCGCTAGGGTCAGGACATCGTTTGCCAGACCAGAGACATGCCATGCGCTTTACCGACCCTCATACGCCCGCCTGGAAACGCGCCTTCGTATGGTTCGCCTGAGACTACGGCCGCGTGGCGGCCCGTCCCGCATCGAGCGCAGTGACACCGCGCACGCAGCATGGAAAAACCTCCAGGCCGAACTCAAAGGAGAGAAAGGCGAGGACAGGGTCCGAACCCTCCTGAACGAACTGGGACACCCCAGTCTCCATGACGTTCGTCTTCCCAGGGCCTCTGGTGATGGCACAACCCAGATCGACCATCTCGTCCTCTTGCCCCGTGCCCTCATGGTCATCGAGACCAAGCACTATGCGGGCCATCTGAGCGGGCATCCGAATGACGAATACTGGCGTCAGCGTCTCGGCAAAGAAGAAGAGGGACACCTGATCTACAGCCCTCTTCGCCAGAATGCGGGCCATTGCGCAGCCGTCCGCGCTGTTACGTCACAGGCCTGTCTGGATGTCGAGATCCTGAATCGCGTGGTCCTGACAGGACGCGCCAGCGTGACGCCTGCCCTTCAGGCCAGTGTCAGAACCCCGGACGCCCTGGCCGACGAACTGCGGCAAAACTGCGGAGAGGCTTCAGGAGTGATGATCGGCGTGTGGCAGAGGATCGTGCGCGTTGCGCATCACACCAAGAAATAGGCGCATAGCGCTTATTCCACGGCAATACCGATGGCAGCCGCTGCATACCAGGTTGTCGGCAGGATCCTGACCAACAGCCTCTTTCTGCTGCTCGGTCAGGCTCTCGTATGTGCAGGGGCGTGATAGATCGGTTCACCAGTCACGCGGTCAGTCCTTCCTTGCTGAGATGGATAAGAAAAGCCCCGGAGGGGCCTCCCTTATCGCGACAGGTCAGTGTTTCGCCGACGCCTGGCGTTGCTCGTCAATAAAGTCCGTGACGTCTTTCAGGACGCCATCCGGAATTTCCTCACCGTCATCAAGATCAACTTCAAGACCTTCAGCCGGTGCCTTCGTGCTGCCAGCAGACAAGCCCAGGCAGAGATCCGGATCTTCGGGATCGTAATCGACCCGCACAGCCCATCCATCCGACAGAAAGACGAAATCACTGAGCAGTCCGTCCTCTTCGAGATCGTCGTCATGCTCCCCCTCGGCCTCAGACGGCAGATCGGAGGCCTTGCAGACACCCGCATACAGGCCAGGAAAGGCCGTGTTCAGCGCATCCACAACCTGCTGGGTCTGCGGACGGAACGGTCCTGCCTTTGAAACCGGCATCACATCGCTCATCAGTTCAGCTTCCAGCACAAAGAGGACACATGCTGGCTATAGGTCAGGCGGACATCTCCATTCCTGTCGCCCATCAGCTCGCAGCGCACCCAGGTATAAGGGCGTGTCGAGCCGTTATCCTTCTGGAGGATCAGAATATTGCCTTCCTCGCCCGCACTGGAATGAATGACATAGTTTCTGTTCAGAAGATCCTGAAGACTATCAGGCATCAGTTCAAATGCGGTCGAGACAGATGCCGCATGGCCTTTGGTCGTCGGTGTTGGCGTCCCAAACCCCATACTCCTCAGCGCCGGATCGACGGCGAGAGCGGGTGAGAGGGCAGCGGCCGTGAGGCCGGCTGCCAGGGCAAGAGAAGAAAAATATCGGGTCACGGTCGATCCTTGCGGTTCATGGGATCTGAAAAGATCGCTTTCCCCCGAAAAGGTAAAGACCGCGTCTGCGACTTCCTAAAAAGACTCAGAGCTTTGCCGGGCGTCCACGACGCCTCTCCTGGATTTTCCGCACAGGCACCTCAGGCTCAGCCTCTTCAACAGTCGACTCAGTCGGACCGTTCTGTCCCTGACCAAGCCCCATCTCACGAGCCAGCTCCGTGCGACGACGGGAATATCCCGGTGCCGTCATGGGATAGTTGAACGGCAATCCCCATTTTGAGCGGTACTCATCGGGTGTGAGGTTATACGTGCTCTTGAGATGACGCTTGAGCAGCTTCAGCTTCTTTCCGTCTTCGAGACAGATAATGTAGTCCTCGAAGACAGAGCGCTTCGGATTGACGGCCGGGACCAGCTCGACGGGCTCTGGCTCGGACGGCTGACCGGCCGACACAAGGGCTGTATGAACACTCCGGATCAGCTCGGGAAGCTGCTCTACCGAAAGGTCATGCGCACTCACATAGCTTTCCACAATATTAGCTGTCAGATGGAGGAAGTCCGTCTCAATGTCTGAGGTCATTGCAAATACCTTTTTTAAATTTCAACTGTGCAGAATGGCGTTCTATACAAAACAAAGCCTGAAAGGTCACTGAGGCCGCGTGGTTCGCGGCATGGGAGATGGGGCAAGGCGTCGTCCCAGATGACGGTGCTCGGAACAATAGTGTGTATCGCCTTTCGGTCCGCTGAACCCGAAAGCCGCGCCCTTCCCGCAAACCTCGCAGTCATAAAGCCAGCCGGACTTCGTCCTAGGCAATCGGGAGATGTAAGGCCTGTTGTCAGGACTGTGGTGATCGGACATCCCTTAAAACCCCATGGCATCAAGAGCGGCCGCCGTGTGGCGGAACCGGCCCCCTGTCTCTCTTCTCTTCGATTGCCCCTGCTGGCGCAGCCAGCCCGTCACGCGATGCTCGGCAGGGATGTCCTCAATGAAGCCTGACGGCCTCGCTGAGACACCCTGACGATAGCCGACACTGCTGATCGTGGCCTGCTGCATGGCACGGGTCAGCGACACATAGGCCAGACGGCGCTCTTCCTCATAATTGCGCTCGCCCATCCCGGGAAAGACTGTCTCTTCCCAGGCTGGCAGGAAGACGTGGGGAAACTCCAGCCCCTTGGCGCGGTGCATGGTCATAAGCTGCACCCGATCGCGCCCACGCTCATTCGGTGAGGCCGTGGCAAGGGCTGCGTGCTCCAGAAGATCCTGAAGCCGGGTAAAGCCCTCGGCCAGCCCGATCAGCTCGGACAGGTTCTGCAAGGCCGTCTCCCCCTCTTCGGATGCGGCCTCCCGCCACATCGTATAATAGCCCGTCTCTTTCAGGAGCGTATCGAGACGATCGCAAAGCCGCATGTCCGGGATCTGCCCGATCCGGGAGACTGTCTCACGGAAGGCAAGCAGGCTGTCACGCACCTTGGCGGGAAGCGTTGCCGTGGTGACGGCCGCACACAGACTGAGGCCGCGATCCTGCGCCTCCTGCTCGATCTGGCCAAGCGCCTTGGCGCCAAGGCCTCGCCTGGGCACATTGGCCACGCGCCGGAACGCCTCATCGGACTGGCGACTGTCCGGACAGGCCGCCAGCATCAGGAAAGCGAGCGCGTCCTTCACCACGGCGCGATGATAGAAGCCGACATCGCCGATGATCTCGTAAGGGATGCGCGCCTTGAGCAGCGCTTCTTCCAGAGAACGGGACAGACGGTTGATCCGATAGATCATCGCCATGTCATGCCAGGCCACACCTTCTGCCGCCCGACGTCCCATCTCGGCCGCAATCGCGTCAGCCTCATCTGACGCATAATCGTAGCTCAGCACCTCGATCTTCTGACCGTCGCCCTTCTGGGTAAACAGCGTCTTCGGGATCCGGCCCGGGTCTCGCGCGATGATGGCGTTGGCAGCCTGGAGGATATGATGCGTCGAGCGGAAGTTCTCTTCGAGCTTGAAAAGTCTGGCCCCGTCAAACTCCCGAACGAAGTTCCGGATGAAGCCAATTTTGGCCCCACGCCAAGAATATATTGATTGCGAATCATCGCCCACGGCAAAGAGTTCCCGTGAGTATTCAGACATATAGGTGAGCCACAGCATCTGTGCACGGTTCACGTCCTGAAACTCATCGGCCATCACGGACGTGAAGCGCTGCGACCACCTGTCACGATAGGATCGGTCGTTCATCAGTGCAAGCGTTGGCCACATCAGCAGGTCCGAGAAATCGGCGGCATTCTGCTCGCGCAAGGTGGCCTGATAGATCTGGTAGAGCCGGACAGCAAACTCCCAGCCTTCGACATCGACCATCTGACGCGCCGCACGGCGGCGCTCGATCAGCCCGCGCACCCAGGCCGGTGCGGCCTCAGGTGTCACGAGGTTCTCCTTCATATGCCCGATCCGCTCGCCCATCTTCTTGACCTGCCGAACGTCACACTTCTTGCCTGTGTCCGGTTCGGGCACAGTCTCCGGGTCCATGGCCTTCATGAGACGACGGATCAGCGCCGTCGCATCGTCTGCGTCGCGGATATCAAAGCCAGGGTGCAACTGCGCCACCTCAGGCTCCGCCCGGAGCTGCCGCGCGCCGAGGCCGTGAAAGGTGCCAAGCCAGAACGGAGCCTGTCCCTCGCCTAAGACGCTCGTGATGCGCTCGCGCATTTCCTGAGCAGCCTTGTTGGTAAAGGTCACGCACAGGATCTGTGACGGGCGCATCCCATACATCTCAATCCGGCACGCCACACCAGCCGTAAGCGTCTTCGTTTTTCCCGTTCCGGCCCCGGCCAGGACCAGCACGCGGCCAAGCGCCATGGCGGCCTCACGCTGCACAGGGGTCAGCGGATCCAGTACGGGTGCGAGGGTTTGGGGATAGGCGCTCATGCGGGCACCTGCTCAACCGGATAGACTTCAGAGGCCACCGGATCCTCGACGGCCACGACATTGCTGCTGTCAGTAAAGAGGGTCAGCGGATGATAGAGATTGAAGCCCTCATGAGGGCCGTCCCAACGCCCGGCAATCACCAAGGCGAGGGCGCGGTTTAGGCCGCTGCCCAGCCACACGAGCTGATGCGGGACCGGCATCTCCGGCGCTTCCGGATCCGTACAGCCGAGGCGGCGCGCATGATCCATCCAGATCGCAGAGGCCTTTTCGTGGCCCAGCATGTTGAAGGTCAGGCCGCTCTTGAGAACCATTTGGTCGATATGCTGGCGGGCCGCAGAACGGGTGTCGTTATACATTATGACGTCCTCAAAAGCCTTGGGGCAGGCTGACAAAGTGAGCGTTGGGAGTTCAGGTCCGTTCAGACGGACGATCATGGACTTGCGGGTGAAGACGATCAGCTCGCCGTCGCGATCCCAGGCGTCATTCAGGCGATCACCGCCGATCACGACCCCCTGCACCAGCCCCTCGGGCGTCTGCGCCTCACAGAAGACTTCAGGGGCAGAAGATCCCACCCCGGCACGCTTCCAGACTTTCATGGCCTCTGCGTCCTGCCGCCACAGGATCAGGGTGATGGCCTGCCAGCTCAGACGGGATTTACTCTGTTTCATGCGGCCACGTCCTGACGGGCGCGGCGCTGCATGACGGCGTTCCAGTCCTTGTCCCGGGCACTGGGTGAGTACCGCAGGGGTTTCAGCCCGGCCTCACGGATCATGGGCGCATAGATCTCTTCGTAGCGATCACCCTGGGCATCGCAGTCCACGGCAATCATGACACGGCCGCCTGCCTCAAGGGTGCCGAGAAGAGCACGAAACTCCTCCAGGGCCTCGGGGCTCATGCCGCCACCTGTTGAGACATACAGGCTGGGTTCGAAATTGAACGGGTCCATGGCCGCATAGGACAGCACGTCGATGGCAGACTCACCGATGACCAGACGAACGGGCGTTTCCCCTTTTTCGCCAGTCCTCATCCGAAAGAGCATCTTGCCACCGCCGCCCGAGGAAAAGCCGCGATATTCCGGCCCGCGCATCTCCATGCCGGTCAACTCGCCTGCGTTGTTGCTATGAGCGAACCAGGCCGTGCCCTTCATGCCCTCACGCAGAAGGCCCTGCCGGATCGCGAGATGAAGGATGCTCTCCGGCAACGCACGGTCGCGGGTCAGATAGGTCCAGGCGGCCGACCCCGGATGGGGAGCCTGGCGGTTCTTCCACATATATTGCGGATCACGCGCGGGCTTGCGCTCCTTCGGTTCCGCCACATACTCGGCGCCGCTCGGCGTCAGGCCCAGCATTCCACGGAGTTCAACGCGCGCGTTGCCAAGGGACATTCCCGGATTGAGGAACCGGACCAGGTCGATGACCGAGCCTTTGACGATCGAAGAGGAATTGTGCGGATCCCACCAGCCCTTACCACCGTGGGTCACGATGATGCTCTCGCCCTTCTGGCGACGAAAGCGCATGTGACGGGCGGAACTTTCGGACCGGGCGAACCTGTAACCGGCCTGTTCCAGAACAACGATGCAACTGATCTCGTCACGAAACTTCTGGAGTTCGTCGTTCATCTGCTGAGGCGAGTTCTGGTAAGCCATGACGGAAAATCCTCCCGAGCGTCCGTTACTTTCGATCTTTGGAAAGTATAGTAAATTACCGCCACAATATCCAACGAATACAACGGAATATTGTGCAATATGTTTACTTGATTGAATTAAATAGTTCTTGCGTCCAGTGCGACAAAAACCAGTTTTTCTTGTTCGTCCTGCGGGGGTTTCGGGGGCAGCGCAGCCCCCGGTGTTGCCGCTGAAAGGAGATGTGTGGAGACGTTTTTCTCGTCCCGTCCTGCCAGGAACACGACAGTTGCGGGCCGAGGGTGTCAGGACCGGAAGACTGCTGATTGGCAAGAGCGGGTTGCGGGCAGCGCGGGACAACGTCCTGCGATGAACGCGGCCCTCTTTTGACGAAAGACGCGGTCTGGAGCCCGAAGGGTTGTCTTGAGACCCTCGGACCGTGACTGTCACACTGATCGTATGACGGCGAGGTCGGAACACAGCTCCGTGCCACCCCGCAAGGGGTGGTTGAAGCGGCAACGTCTGATGGTTCGGCATGAACGGATCCTTCAAGAAGTGTCACCAGTCTGCCCGCGCCATCTGCGACTGAAGCGCTCGGCCTCAGCTTTTTTTCAGGGATCGCGCATCCTTCCTCTCCTCATCGTCCTTCTTCGTCTGCCCTTTCTGTCGTTCCAGTTCCTCCAATGTGCGTCTCACGGCCTGTGAAAACCGCGTTTTTCCTGCCCAGAAACGGCGTGAATACGCGCGGCGGTCCACCGTCGCCGTCCTCATGCCACACCTTCCGGACGATCAAGGCTGTCCAGGAGCTTCTCGTGTGACCGACGCCGCAGGGTCGCGGCCTTGCGGCGAAAACCGGCCGTCAGGCGCGATGGCAGCATGAGGGACTGATCCGTGTCTTCCAGGAGTACGGCCTCTGCCATAAGGCGGACGCTCAGGGCGCGCGCCTGACTGCGAGGGACTGTGAGGGGAGCTGGCATAGAATAGAACATAAAAACCTCCTGAGACCCGCCTCTTTCAGGATACGGGTATTAAAAAACCGGCTCCAGGGCCGGTTTACGTGCGTGTTTCGGAGAAAGAGCACGTCAGCGGCCTGTGTCGGTGAGAATCCTCACATCCCCATCCTGGGCGCTCACGACAATCTCTGGTTCAGCCGGCTCCTGATCCGTGCGGGGGCGGACTTCGTAAGCGCCGCGCACGAACACGAGCTGGCCCTTGCGGCCGCGTCGCTCCAGAAGATCTGTCAGAAAATCGTTGTGGCAGACGATCCTGTGCCACACGGTCTGGGGGACGCGGCGGCCGGTGTGTGTGTCGGTGCGGTGGCTGTCCGTCGCCAGACGGAACAAGGCCACGCGGTGTCCGTCCTGTCCTGTGCGGATCTCGGGATCCGCACCCAAATTGCCAATGACGATGGCAAGGCTGAGGGTCTGAACCATTGGTCTGTCCTTTTCTCTGGCCCGTGTCAGAAAAGCTCGGCCTGCACGGGCGCGGCAGGGAGAGGCTGCTGTTCGGATGGCAGGGAGATCCGGAAGCGCTGTGCCAGACGGGCCAGATCGGCCCGGTCGCGTGCCTCCTGCTCGGCGGCAAGGGCGCGCGTGTAGGCGTCGATCAGCCCGCTGCCGATGATGCGGTTGCGGATGTCGCGTTCGACGTCCGACCAGGTCCACGCCGGATCGCCATAGCAGCGGTACAGGGCGATGCCGCGCAGGAAGCCCAGACGCGCCTGTGTTGTGGAGAACTGTGCGCCCCAGAAGCCGTGGATGTCGAAATGGGCGATATGCCCGAACATCTGGCTCAGGCGGTTGTACAGTGTGCGGTTCCACGCGCTCTGCGGAAACCCGCGTGCGATGAAGGACAGGAGCGCGTTGCCGATTTTCGCTTTCTCGGCCGTGTCACTGAACTGCGTCGCGATGAGGCCCTGAGGCTGGATCGGTGGCCGTCGCAGCGACGGGCACGCGATGGACGCTGGTTCTATACTGCTCATGACCGCACCTCGTGGTTAAGCATCGCCTCTACCTTGGCGAGGTAGGCTTTGAACGGCGTCTCCTCAGGGATCATCCTGATCCACTGCTCAGTACCGAGGGATCCCTTCCACCGGGCCTCGCAGAAACCCTCGGGATGATCGCTCCCACGCTCGGGTGTCACTGACACAAGAAAGGAGGCCTCCGGATAGTCGCCGCGCAGGCGCGTGCCGTACTCGGCAACCGCCGCCCGGATCCCGGCAAGATCAGGCGCTTCGATCCGTGTCTTTCTGTAACGGCCCGGAGATGAACAGGAGATTAAGCTCCCGTGAGAGGCCGCAGGAATAGCGGCCAAGGTGTATGTCGGCATGGTGATCTCCACACAGAACAGCGCCGCCCGTGAGGGCGGCTGATCTCGGATCGGTCAGAGAAAGGCGGGAAGCACCACCACCAGAACGATGAAGGCTGCGAACAGCGCTGCACCTCCTACGAAGCCCGCGACTTCGAGCCATTCTGTGCGGTTGCGGGGACGCAGATCGGAAAAGTCGGCCATGTCATTCTCCTGTTTTCTTTCATGACCTCTTCCGGCGACCGCAGCGGAGACTGGCTGGCAAAGGCGCTGCAACGCAGCGGGATCGGACGAGCCGCAGCGCAGCGAGGACACGGCCGACCCACCCTTTGCCAGACAGGCTCCGGTGTGGTGCCTGCCCTCTCCTTTTCCCCCTTCCCCCTTTTTCTTTTCCCGTCTCCTACTGCGCGAGATTGGCGACCTGCCGTGCCAGGCGGGCACAGAGCGCGCGCGTCACAGGATCGTCCTCGTCCACAACCGCACCGGTCAGGACAGGAAGAAGGCAGCGCGCTTCAGGTGCCGAGAGATCCAGATGCCAGCACGCGCCGATCTGCGTGGCCACCGCATCCGGCTGATCGACCGGGCGGACGGACACCGAGACCTCATTGCCGTCCACGTTTTCGGGTTCGAGAACGGCGTTCTGACCGTCTGGCAGGCGAACAGGGCGCAGCCCGCTCTCGTTCGGCTCGTCGGCCGTCGCGTCCAGCACAAGCTGACCGGCTGCCTCGGCCGTCTCGGCCTCGACCTGAAAGGTGACGCGATCGGAGAGAAGCTGGCGCTCGCTGAGCGTCACAATAAAAACCGGCATGTCGGGCTCCAGAACTGAAAAAGGCCGCCCCGGAGCAGGCGGCCTTGAAGGGCAGACGGAAAAAGAGAGGCTCAGTCGCTCACAAATTCGGAGCTGCCGAACACATCCTGCCAGGGGCTGTTGCTCGTCAGATGGCAGTCAGACTGCCAGTCGTAGTAACCGGACTTGAACCGCGAGGTGATGGCCTGGAGGGTTTCGGTCGCCGTCTCGTCCAGATCCGCCTCGGTTCGCACAGTCACACTGCCGTAATGGCTCTTGCGGACGGAAAACTTCACCTTCGGGAAAGCCTTCTTCAGCATCTGGCGGATGTTTTTGGCCGCCAGCGTGCCGCTGCTGTCGTCGCCCTGCTCCAGATGGGCATAGTCCGGATTGACGCGGAGTGCTGCGACCTCGGCGGCATGTTCGGCTTTCGCGCGCGCTTCGGCTGCCACCTTCTCAGCCTCAACCTCTTCGGCATGAGTGCGGAGGAAGGCGATCTCCTCAGCGCTTGCCAGTTTCTTGTCGGCTTCGATCCGCCACTGGACACCGCGCAGAATGGCCTCGGGCAGACGGCGGGAGATCGAGCCGCAGGCAAAGACGATATCGTAGGAGGCGCTCCCGCCCGACACGATGACCCCGCCACGCGACAGGGACCGCACGGTGGTCGGGCTTTCCTCGCCGTAAACAGCCATGACGATCCCGGCTCCCCGACTGTAGAGATGGGTGTAAACGCGGGTGCCGACCTGAATGGGCGCGTGTGAGGGGACGAACATCGTCTGATCCTTTTCCTTTGGATTTTCGTGATGTCTTCTCCAGCGTCAGCGCGGGAGGGCCGGGTCAAAAGCGGCGCGTGCGCCGGCACCGGAAACGGCGCAGCCGGTGAGGAGCCACCTTTTGACCCGGACGGAGCGCGATGGCAGCGCCCCTCCCCTCCTTTTCTTTTCCCTCTCCCTGTTTCAGGCCACGACCACGATTTCGAGATGGTCACGCATGAACTGCATGGCCTCGTTGTGCTCCGACGGCTCGGGCTCGGGCGCTTGCAGAGAGAAGGTCTCTTCTGAGTCCGGCTCCGTCACTGGCACGACAGGGTTGTTCGACAGATCGGCCTCATCATCGGCTGCTCCATCGAAGTCATCCTCAGGCATCTTGTCCAGGTCCTCGTCGTCCACCACGCTTTCCAGCTCGCGGATCTTCTGCTGTTTTTTCTTCTGTTTTTGCGCCCAGACGTCCTGCGCCTGCGCAAAGGACGCCACCTCGGGCAGCCAATGGCCTTCTCCGACATGGTTCATGAGGGCCGCACGCATCTCCTTGCCGGTGTTCTGCAGCGCAAGCCCTTCGGCCTGCATGGCCTTGGTAATGCCGGGCTTGCTGTAGCATTTGAGGAACGACTCAAAGGCCATGCTCGGCATCTTCTGGTCGGCACCGAACAGAACGCCCACGAGTTGCGCGGGCAGACCGCTGCCGCTGTGCATCGACACATTGCAGTTCAGGATGCTTTGCAGGACGGTGACGGCATGGCGGCGGATCAGCTTTTCGTCGCGGACAAGGCTGCCTTCGGGGAACAGGTCAGCCATCGCGAGCGTGCGCGCGGTTGGCTCTGACCAGTTGTTCCCGCTGACATCTCCATGGATACGGACATTCTCAGCTTCCAGCGCCAGCAGAAGGGCTGCGATCAGCTCCCATGGATCGGCCGTCTCGGCCGCCTCGCCGAGGGCTTCGCGCAAGGCGACGGTGCGGATCTCGCCGATCATCTTGTGGCCGGTCCCGGACACATCCGGTCGTTCCTTTGGGGCCTCGGGCTCTGCGGATCCGTTCGCGTGGTTTTGTGTAAAGGCAACAGAAGGGCGGCAGCGTTCTTCCACGATCTTCAGGGTCCGAGGATTAAGGCCGTAGCCCATGACCTCACCCTCCTGTGTCGCCATCCAGGTTCCCATGGTGATGAAACCTTCTGGCGCGCGGACGTATCCGTACTCGTCCGAGACCAGGAGAATGGAGTTTTCGGGTCGTTCATTGTCGAGCCACTCCTGCTGCGCTGCTGCGTAAGCCGTGGCATCAAGCGTGTAGCGGCTGTCCGTTCCGGGCTCGGCAAACAGATCTTCCATCCAGACAATCTTGTGCTTGCGGGCAAGATCGTCGCCGAACCGGGCGTTACGGGCGTACCACTCTTTCTGTTCGAGGTTCCGGGCAAGGGCGCCCCAGGCCACGGTGTCCTCCGGATCTTCGGCCTTCACGCGATACTCGGCCGGATCCTCGTCATCTTCCACGCTCTCGGAAAACATTTCCGCCCATGCGTCACGCTGCTCGTCCAGAGACGCCTGCGCGATGATCTTGCGCTGCCGCTCATCAGGGCCTCGGCCGAGGGCGATGGCATCCAGAATAGGCGGGTGCAGCTTCGCCAGAAGGCTGAGACGCTTGAGATAGCTCGGCGTGACCATCAGGGCGGCACAGACCTGCTGGTCTGTATAGCCAAGCTGCTCGCGCAGGCGGGTGACGCTGTTCCACTGTTCCGGCTCCGTCATGTCGAGACGGACGAAGTTCTCGCTGACAGCAGCCAGTGCATCAAGGTCTTCACTCTGATCCCCGACATACACGTCGATTTCAGGAACACCCGCATAGATGGCTCCCTGCGTGCGACGGTGCCCGGCCACGATCATCAGGCGTCCGTCTTCCAGTTCCCGGACGGCCGGGGGATGAAGGATACCAATCGCCTTGATGTTCAGCGCGAGTTTGCGCAGCTCTTCAAGGCTTCCGATGGAAGAGCGCGGATTGTTCGGGTTGGGCACAAGGGTTTTCGGATGAACGCGGCGAAGCTCGGCCATGGAACGCTCTTTCTATGATTTTTCAGATGTCCCTCCCGCGTCACGGGCCAGCCAGCCGCGCAAGGCCGCGCGAAGCGCGCCAGGCCTGAGCATTGCGCGGCTGGCTGGTTCGTGACAGCCCTGCCTTTCCTTCTTGTCCTTCCCCCTTTCAAAACACTCTTCCTTCAGAATTTGCATCAAATCTGTGAATGCTGTATTTTATGCAAATAAAGGAGAACGCTATGCGCACATTCTCGACAAGCGATTTGTCCCGCAAATCCGGAGACATCATCGCCAGCGCCCTGCAAGGGCCAATTTCAATTAATCAGCGCGGCAAACCACGGTTGGTCATGCTAAGTGTCGAACAATACGAGGCATTGGTGGGAAGCGCACCAGAGCGTACTGCCGGTGCCACTACGGAAATGCCTCAGGATCTGGTGCACGACGTAGCAAATGCGATTGACGGGTACCTGCTGGAAACCCGCACAGAACCATGAGTCAGACTTTTCGGCCCGGGATGGTTCTACGATACCCCTATCTCTGGCATTGGCAGAGCGGGAGTGGCGAAACAGAAGGACGCAAAGATCGTCCAACGGCCGTGGCCGCAGTCTTTGTGGGACGTGATGATCGTCAGTACGTTCTGCTCCTTCCCCTGACGACGAAACAACCCTCTGGGCCACGCATCGCAGTCGAAGTCCCGGCAACCGAGAAAAGGCGGGCAGGCCTTGATCAGGAATTGCGCCAATGGATCCTGTTGGACGAATACAACCTGGATCCGACCGCTACCTCGTACTACTTGCAGCACACGTCATCCCTCGGTCAGTTCAGTGATGCGTTCATGCGTCCCGTACTGACACGGCTCCGGGAGCTTTTGCCTACGGCAAAGCGAGTTTCCCGTTATCCGTAAACAGCGGCTCAAATCCTCCTGTCAGTGCACAGATCCGGAAAATGCCGAAGGAATATACTAATTGCGCCTCGCATCAGATCTCTTTATACATAATTTACTGTAAGTTGATTACAATCGTATATTATAAAAGAAAATACAGAATGAAAATCTCTATTTTTTACACCACAATATTTTTAATTCTTGGTGCTTGCGCGGCTAGCAGCACTGATGATCCCAGAACGCATTGTCACAGTGATTACATTAGCCAATATGAGCAGTCTGGAATGATGGGAATGGGTCCTGGTGGTCCGGGACATCATAATTGAAAAGTATTTTTTATCCCATGCTTCAGCTGATTTAGGAGAAGTCCCCTTTTCCTCTAAAAACTAACTTTGCTGTCGTTGCAATTTTTATAACCAGACACATTCCGACGCGGCGCCTTTCAATTTTACTCTCTTTTCCCGCCTGCTTTTCGAACCCCTCACTGTGTCCATAATGGACACAGTGAGGGCAGCATCAGGCCGCTTCTACGACCACGGCCTGATCTGCCAGCGCTGCCTTTGCCTCGGCTGCTTCAGCCTTCTCCGCCTCCTCACGGCGCTGCGTATCGGCTGCCAGATCCGCCTCAAGGGCCGCCATGGCCTCGCGCTTCTCCTGCAACAGCGCCGCCTCCGGGAACGCCAGACCCACGCGGGCGCGGTAGCCGGGGAGCTTGCGCTCGGCTTCCTCTACCTGACGACGCGCGTCCGCCAGCTCCGCTTCGAACCGCAACAGCGCGTTCTCGATGCGGCTGACCAGCCCGACCGGGCTTGTCTCGCGGTCGAAGTCCATGCCGAGGATCCGCCCATCCAGCACAAGACCAAGTGTCGCGTCCCATGTCTCCTCGTCGTCAAAGCGGGTGCGCCAGGTCTCGCACAGGATCTCGAAGCCGCCGATCGTGCCGAGCGTCCACTTGCCTTTCTCCCCGGACTTCGCCGCGAGACGGGCCTGCGAGAGAAGCCACTGACCGGCCTTCTCACGCTCGGTCATCTCCCGGTCCTTGTGCACCAGGCGGAACGCTTCACCGCGTGTCGGCTCGCGCCGTGTGATGTCGTTCTGAAGACGCGGGATCACGGCCTGTGCCGTCTCACGGTCACGCTCGGCACGGTCGATGGCACGGCGGACGTTATACTGATCGTCGTGATGCGCGGCCTGCAAGCGCTCCAGGCGGGCCAGTTCGGCTTCCAGTCCCGCCTTCTGCATCAGGCGTTCGTCTCCCGACGCAAGGGCCTTGGCCATGGCGAACTGGTTGGCTTCTGCTCCCACATCCTCCAGACGGCGGATCGTTCGGTCTCCGGACATGGCTAGGCAGATGAACTTCTGCTTGCGCTCCAGCATCTGCCAGTTCGTCGCATCCACCGACCCTTTCAGGGCGTAGGCGTAAAGCTGGATCACCGGGTTCTGATTGCCCTGCCGCTCGATCCGGCCCTCGCGCTGGATGATATCCGAGACCAGCCAGGGCACATCGAGATGATGCAGGGCGATCAGGCGCTGCTGCGCGTTCACGCCCGTTCCCATGGTCGCGGACGATCCGATCAGGACGCGCTTACGCCCGGAGTTCATGTCGCGAAAGAGCGCTTGCTTGGCCGTGCTCTTCTTGTAGTGCTGCATGAAGGCGATCTCGTCGCGCGGCACGCCCATGCGGATCAGCTCGTCACGGATCCAGCGATAGGCCGAGAAGCCGCGTGTCTCCAGCGCGGATTCCGTTCCCAGATCCGAGAAGATCATCTGCGTGGCACCGGGCAGCTCGTATTCCCGCCCCGTTTCAGGGTCGGTGTAGCGATTGGCAGACGTGTTCTGCCAGATCTCAAAGACCCTGCGGATCATGAGGTTCAGCTTGTTGCTGTTGTCATTATCCGCCCAGTTCCGCACGAAACGCAGGTCGATCGCGGCGTGCCGGGCATCGGTGATGACGGACAGCAGGATGTCGTCGCCCTTCTGGGGCTTGCCCGTGCGCTCTTCAATTTTCTTGATCCGCTCGGCGAGCGTCTTCTGATACTCGCGGAAGGCGTCCCCGCTATCGGCCACGACGATCTCACGCCTGCCACCCGCAATCTCGGGCAGTTTGACGTAGCGTCGCAGGTCGTCCTGCTGCACGACGTCGGCAAAGTCGCGATACATCGCCATCAGATCCGCGACGTTCACGAACTCCGAGAAGCGCGTGACCGGCTTGTAAAGTCCGCTCGGCTGAAGCTCCAGCTCCGTGCGGGTCTCGCCAAAACTTGCGGCCCAGGCGTCGAACTCGTGCAGGCCACGCTCGACAAGGGCTGGCAGATCCATGAAGCGCTGGATCGAGAACATCTCACCCAGGGTGTTGGTGATCGGCGAGCCTGACGCCATGACCAGCACGCGCTCGGGATTGCGCCTGGCGAGGTAGCGCGTTTTGACGAACAGATCCCAGGCGCGCTGGCTGCCGTTCGGGTCGATCCCCTTCAGATCGGACTGGTTGGTGCCGAAAGACAGTTTGCGGAACTGCTGCGCCTCATCCACGAGGATCTGGTCCACCCCGATTTCACCGAGATGCACGAGATCGTCCTTGCGGCTGGATAGCGCTTTCAGCTTGGCTTCCATTCCCTCCTTCAGGCGCTCGATGCGCTTGCGCGACAGACGGTCATCACGGTTCACGTTCTCCAGCAGGCTTTCATAGGAGGCAATCTGGTCCTCGACCATCTCCTGCTCGAACGCGCTCTCGACCGGCACGAACTTGAAGGCGTCATGCGTGATGACAATGGCGTCCCAGTTTCCCGTGGCCGCCCGGGCCAGGAACCGCTGGCGCTTGTCCTTCACGAAGTTGGTCTCATCCGCCACGAGGATCTGAGCGTTCGGGTAGAGCATCATGAACTCACGCGCCATCTGCGCAAGGCAATGTCCGGGCACCACGATCATGCCCTTGGAAATCAGGCCGAGGCGCTTTTGCTCCATCACGGCCGCGCACATCGAGAACGTCTTCCCGGACCCCACCGCATGAGCCATGTAGGTGCTGCCCTTGGCGATGATCCGCCAGATCACCCGCTTCTGATGGTCGCGCAGACTGATCGCCGTGCTGGCTCCCGGCAGTTTCAGGTGAGAGCCGTCGAACGTGCGCGGGACAAGGTTGTTGAACGCATCGTTATACAGCCGCATCAGACGCTCGGCGCGGTCGGTGTCCTGCCAGACCCATGTCTCAAATGCGGTCTTGATTGCGGCCAGCTTCTCCTTGGCGGCCTCGGTCTCCTTCGTATTCAGTTCACGGTGTTCGCCGTTCACATCGCGCCAAGTGTCCCAGATTTTCGGGCTGGCCTGATTGAGCGCATCGTCCAGCAGATCTCCGGCATGGCGGCGCTGTGTTCCCCAGACCGAGGTGGCCTCGGCCTTGCCGGAAAAGCCGCTCTTGTCCACGCTCCAGGTCGCCACCTCCATCGTGTGGTGAATGGTCGTGCGAACCCCCATGACCTCTGCGACGAAAGCCTCGACATCCGGCACCGGGATCCACGGAGCACCCAGACGGGCGGTGATGTCGGACGGGCGCAGGTCTTCGGGCTGGACCTCTTCAAGGGCGGCGACGTTGCGCAGATAGCGTCGGTCGCGCTCGGCAGCCTCCCGGGCCTGCGCCAGCTTGGTGCGAACCGCGCCTGACAGGGCCTCGTCGGCCGTCACCCAGACCTCACGGCCACCTGTGCTGCGGATCGGGTCGAGATAGACCGAGGATCCGAGTTCGGCGAGCACCTCCTCACCTGGGCGGCCCAGAAGCTCCGCCATACGCTCGACGTCCACGCCGCCTGTCTCGTGCAGGGAGACCGCCAGCGCATCATGGGCGCCGTGAACCTCGGGCTCGGACGGTGCCTGAATCACGCGCTCGCTGAAGATCGGACCCGGACGGCCGGTCTGGCTTTTCTCGTCATACTCCTCGATCGAGCTGACTAGCCACACATCCGGATCATCATAAAACGGCTGAAGGTTCGGACGGCGCTGTGTGGATTTCTCCTCACCCGTCTCTTCATCCACCCGCGTGGTGGTGTTGGTGAGGTTGATCGGCCCGAACTGACGGCTGAAGGCCTGATACGCGCGTTTGAGATCCGCCTGATGCGCACTGTAGGGCAGGTTCTCCACCTGAGCGCGAAGCACCAGACGGGCCGCGTCCCTGACAGGAATCAGACCCTTGATGATGGCCGCGTGCTTCTGGAAGATCCCTTCCTTCTGCTCGCCTTTCTTCACCTTCACCAGCACGGTTTCGCCGTCAATGATCTGGTGCAGCACGCCCTTGTGCAGGAGGTAGCTGCCCTCTTTGAGCAGGGCACCGTCTGCGGCCGTTCCGACCTCGGCGGCGTGATTGTCCTGCACTGTCGCAACGTCGAGCGTCTGAGGGGTCGGGAAGCGGGCCAGCGAAGAGAGACGGCCGAGGGCGAGCGGCAGGGCCTCGTCCAGCATCTGGAGCGGGTTGGCCTTGCAGGTGTATTCCGGGCCGAACTGACCGCTCGTCCAGTCATGCCGACCGAGAACCTGCTGGCCGTTTTCCGCGAAATAGCGGTTGATGCGCAACGGGCCTTCGCCCTGGTCGGTGTCCTCCAGCGCCGCGACGTCCAGCCATGTCGCATCGCCTGCATCCTCACCCGGTGCGCGGCGCCGGAACACCAGAACGTCCACCACGACGTCGGTTCCGGCATCGTCACGCATGGCTCCGGCTGGCAGTCGTGCGCCACCCACGAAATCGGCCGTCTCGAAGACCGTGCGCCGTGCGCCGGCATCGGACTTGTCCATCGTCCACCGCGACGTCACGAACATCGCCAGCGCTCCGGGACGCAGACGGGAGATGGACCGGGCGATGAAGTAGTCATGCAAGGACAGGCCAAGGCGTCCCAGCTCGTCCGTGCCCCGGACCGTGCGGTTGCTGAATGGCGGGTTGCCGATCACCAGATCGTAGCGTTCCGCCAGCTTGGCTGTCGTAAAATCTTCAGCGCGGACCCACTGGTTCGGAAACAGCTTGCGCGTGATGCGGGCCGTCAGAGGGTCGTTCTCGATCGCCGTCCAGGCGGTTTTCGGGGCCAGCTTCGGGGGCACGCTTGCCATGAAAAGCCCGGTGCCACAGCCCGGTTCCAGCGCACGGCCGCCCCGGAACCCCATCTGGGCCACCAGATCCCACATCGCATGAACGATCAGTTCGGGCGTGTAGTGGGCGTACTGCGTGGCCCGTGCCAGACCCGCTCGCTCCTGCTGGCTGGTCAGGGCTTCAAGCTGGCTGCCGATCTCTTCCCACCCGGACCGGAAGGTCTCTCCGGCACGCGGAAACAGGCTGTTGGCCAGCTCTCCGGCCCCGAACCCCGTAAAGCGGGCGAGCACGGCCTGCTCGTCAGCGCTGGCGTTGCGGTCTTCTGCTTCCAGCGTGGCCAGAAGGCCGATCGCCGCAAGATTGTCCCGCGCACGCTCTTTCCAGCCCTGTGCCAGACCGCGCGTTCCGGTCAGGGCGAAGTCCACCTTCGGCAGGACGGCAGGGATCGGAGCCGGGGCCTGTGTCGCCTGTCGAACCGCAGCGGCGGCTTCCTCAAGGGCGCGGTCTCCGGGAAGATCACCCCAGTAAAGATTGGACTGGCTGCCGCCGAGTGCTGAGGTATCGAAAAAGCTCAGTTGGGACATGGACATGGAAAAACTCCGGACAAGCGGCAGCGCCCGGTGCTGCACGGAGGCAGACCGGGGGGCCGGAAAACAGGATCAATTCGGGGAGAGAGGCGTCAGGCCTCCCGGATCAGCGCGGGATCAGAGGGGACCAAAGCGCAGGCGGATCTGCTCGCGCTCGTTCTCGGACAGGCGGGACAGCGCCTCGTGGTGGTAGGTCGAACCCTCGCCTGCCTTCCGCGCCACGCGCCACCAGGCCTGCGGATCGCTGCAATGCAGACCCACCAGACGCGTCTCGTCGTTGTCAGGTCCGCAGCCTTCGAGGATCGTCCAGCCCTCTTCGTGGGCCTGTTTCAGATCGAAGGCGTGCGCCTGTGCGGGGCGTTCGAGGGTGTCTGACATTGTCTTTATTTCCTTTCCTGACCCTCTCCGGCGAGCGCAGGACAGTGCGGCCTGCCAGAGCGACGCGCAGCGTCGGGACCGCCCGGCCCGCAGCGCAGCGAGGACACGGACGGACCCACCTCTTGCAGGGCGGGCTGGCCTGTGCTGCCCCCCCCTCCCCTCTTCTTCTTTTTTCAACCTTCTGTTTTTTCTTCTTTTTTTTCAGGTTGGCCCCCCGCCCTGCCCGAACGCTCCGGCCGGGGTCTCCCAGGCTGGTGTGAAGACAGTCGGGATCGGACGCGCCGAGAGGCACGCGCGGGCCAGATCGGGTGCTGCCAGGGCGGCGGCATACGGCCTGCCCTGCTCGGCGAGCTGCTCCAGCGACACCGTGCGCTTGATCGTGCAGCCAAACTGCTGCTCGTACTGCACGAGGCGTTCAAAGCGGGCCGGATCGAGCCAGCGGATCGTTGCAAACTGCCGCGCATCGCCAAAAATACAGGTGGCACAGGACAGTCTGGAGAAGCCGATGCGGTAGGGCAGCGCCGGCATCACCTTCCAGCGTTTCAGGCTGTCCCAGACCTGCGCCTCGCTCCACTGGTGGACGGGCCGCCAGTGATCGACATGACGGCGACGTCGCGTGCCATGCCGCGTATCCGTGCGGTGCGGCTCGAAGGTGGCATAGCGGGCACGGTTTGGGCTTTCTTCGGCACGCTCGCCCGTTACGAACAGGGTGCGGCGGTTCAGGAAGCGGTCCTGGCCGCGTAGGGAGCGATCGGCGACGTCAATCTTGGTGACACCGGAGCACCATCGGGTCGTCAGGCTGGCGGAGACCTGGGGAAAGCGCAGGCGCGTCCCGTTCGGCCCCTGCCCGCCTGCGCGGATCAGACCCTCAGGGCTTTCGAAAAGAACAGGGGCTGTCGGTGCGTCCTTGCGGAGCATCTCCCGCTCGAAGCCGCCCTCGCGCCAGGAGCGATAGAGCGGCAGGCCGAAGTCCCGCGCCAGCGCGCTCACATAGGGCGAGGTGGAGGGCCAGTCCATGAAGGACGGCCCCTGCCCGTCCACCTCGTGGTGCCACAGTTCCAGGCGGTCCATCGGGGCACCGGCTTCAAGGAGGGCAAAAAGGCAGGCGAGGCCGTCTTTGCCGCCCGAGATGGCCACGATAATACTGTCATACGACGTCAGATCCGGCGTCATGACACGAACCTGCTGACCGGGGCACCTGTCCGGACAGAGCGGCACATCAGGGCACTGGCGATCGGAGCATCCCGCAGGAGAAGCGGCTTGACGTGCCGGTTGTCCCAGCTCAGGCCCTCGCAGCGTGAGAGGAGTCCAAGCTGGGTTGCCGCCTCATCCCGGCACGCACACACCCGTTCATTGCCACCCGCACTGCGACGGCAGGGCTCATGCGCCGGCGCGTTGCAGCCCGTACACGGGATCGTCAGGGCCGGATCACCGCCAGCCCAGTGCTCATTGCATTTGCGGCAGGAGACGGGCTCCTGTGTATCGGTCCACCGCATGGGCGGCCGACCGCGTGGTGTTGGGGCGTAAGGAAGGTAATGACGGCGCATGATGCTCGATCCATTTCTGGTTTTTGAACATCGTCGCGTCCGGCTGGGGGCTGTTCAGACTGCAACAGTACCGCGCAGCGGCAGGATCAACGCGGCCCGCAGCCACGCGCAGACGGCGTAGCCGGCGAGCATGGCGAGGACACGCGTTGACCCACCTGTTGCGGGCTGGGCAGCTTCCAGCCAGCCCTTTCTTCTATTACGCTTTCCTTCAATCTTTTCATTTCTGCCACCATCAAAACTACGATCCATTACCAATTTTTTCCGGTGTTATTCTGGTTTGTCATATATTACCGGTTATAGATATATTACAGATTATGGAAACAATTCCGGTATTTCATTCAATACCGGTTATTATATTAACCTGGAGAGACTGATGCCTGTAATTGTGATGGCTCGTCCCAAAGGGGGGTAGGAAAATCAACCTGTGCCGTGCTCTTGGCTACAGAGTTTGCGCGAATGAACGCCGAAGTTACGGTTCTGGATTGCGACCCAAGCCACTCGCTTACACGTTGGGCTTCTCGAAGCATCCTATCTGGCATTCGCCTCGTATCAGACGTCGGCCGGTCCGAAATTGTTCAGACAATCAAAAGAGTGTCTCCCAGTCAGCGCTTTCTTTCAATCCTTCCATGCTGCCATCCTCTAAACCGCTATGAACTACCGATTTTAGATTTTCAGGTGCTTTCCCGGTTTGTTATATATTTCCGGTCATAGAATTAATTTAGGTTATTGATTTATTTCTGGTAATGCATATATTACAGATTACCGAAACGATTCCGGTGACTTATTTAATACCGGTTATTGTATTAATCTGGAGAGATTGATGCCCGTAATTGTGATGGCTAGTCCCAAGGGAGGAGTAGGAAAATCAACCTGTGCCGTGCTCTTGGCTACAGAGTTTGCGCGAATGCACGCCGAAGTTACGGTTCTGGATTGCGACCCAAACCACTCGCTTACACGTTGGGCTTCTCGAAGCATCCCATCTGGCATTCGCCTCGTATCAGACGTGGGCCGATCCGAAATTGTTCAGACAATCAAAAGAGCAGATGGCGACGGAAAAATCGTCATAGTTGATCTTGAAGGTGTTGCTTCACAACTTGTCAGTCGCGCCATATCTCAGGCTGACCTAGTGATTGTACCGATGCAGGCAACAGCATTGGACGCTGAGATTGGTTCGGAAGCCTTGGCTCTCGTAAGAGAAGAAGAGGATGCTCTCGGAAGAACGATCCGTCATGCTGTGGTGCTTACAAAAACAAGTGCCGCGATAAAAAGTCGCGTTCAGAAAGATCTTGAAAGCCAGCTCAAATCGGAAGGCATCGACCTCATACAACCGTCATTAGTCTCCAGGGCAGCCTTTTCTGAGCTATTTGCCTATGGGGGCGATTTGACATCAATGCTCGAAAATAAAGAGATGACGACAGGCGGAAAAGTGGACAAGGCCCTAGAAAACGCAAGGGGTTTTGCGGAGGCTGTATATGACCGGCTCAAATAGACTTGCTGGACTACGGGCACGTCCGAAAGACGAAAGCGTGCAGCAAACTAAGATAGTGGATGCTGTAGGGGAGGCTCATGGCTTCTTAGATCGCACCCCGCGACGTAAGCCTGGTCGGAAGCCCAGCCCTAGAACCTATCAGATTCACCCCAAAATCATGCCAGAGATTGGGGACGCGATAGCCGGTGAGGCCGAGCGTCTAGGCATCACGCAAGGCGCGCTGATCGAAATTATGTGGCGCTCCTACAGCAAACAAAAATAAGAAGATTATTATTAATACCGGAATTAATTATATTACCGGTATTAAATATATAATCTGAATTTAATCTAATACCGGTTTTATACCCTTTATTAGAAATCTGGTTTTGTCAGAGATGTTCCTGAAATGCCAAAAGTCGTGGTCTAACCTAGCCTCCTAAGACTCTTGGCAAGAGTACCTTCGATAATTTTCTTGCCTTAAGTCCTTTTTTGTTCTCTTTATGTTCTCGTTAAGGAGAACATGAATGACAACGGACGCCCTGGCGCGACTGCGCGAGCAGGTCCGACGCTTGGAGCGTCGAGACCTGTCCCATTCCCATAGTGACACACTCGCCACCGGACATTCTGCCGTCGATGCCCATCTCGGCGGCGGTCTCAAGACCGGCAGCCTGCATGACTTTTTGATTTCTGATCCTCTGGAGAGAGGGGCCAGTCTCGCCATGCTGCTGCCCATCCTGAAAGAGGGCAGGGGGCCTATCTTCTGGATCAGCGATACACCGGCCGAACTGAACGGCTGCGGGCTGCATCAGTCCGGCGTTTCACTGGAACGTCTGGTCTGCATTGAAACGGACCCGGCCAGCCTGCTATCGGTCGCCGAAGACGTGTTGCGCGGGCCAGAGCGCGCACTGGCCGTCATCACAGGAAGCCACGTCCCAAGCCTCAAGGAAATCCGTCGCCTTAATCTGGCTGTGGAGGCGAGTGGCAACACAGGCTTCTTCCTGCGTTTGGCTCCCCTCACGCGCGCTCCCGGGAAAGATCCCTGCGCGTGCGCCACGCGCTGGCGGATCCTCTCTCATCCCTCAGCGCCACGATTTTTTCCGGGACTGGCCATGCCGCTTCCCGGTTCCCGACGCCTTTCTGCCGCGCTGCTGCGGGTGAGGGGAGGCCGCCCTGCTCACTGGATCCTCGACTGCACCGATCATGCGCCGCTTTCTCGCTCTCTGGATGCCCTTCTGGCGCACCGAGCGCCTTCAGCTCTCCCGCCCGGAAGACTTCCCGACCGACAGGCCCCTGGCCGTGCACGCGCCAGCGCATAACCGTCAGATCGTCACGGGTGTCAGTCCGGCTGCGCTCGCGGCCGGACTGACACCCGAAATGCCACTCGCACAGGCGCGCTCTTTGGTACCTGATCTTCTGACGGCAGAAGAAGACGCCGAAGCACAGAGGGCCGCGCTGACAGACCTGTGCTCCTGGTTGATCTGGCTGTCGCCGCTGCCCGCGTTCGACACTCCGGACGGTCTCTACAGCGACACCACCGGCTGCGCCCATCTTTATGGGGGTGAGACGGCCATGCTGGATCTCGTCAGGGAACGCCTGAAGGCGAAGGGACATTCCTGCTCCGTGGCACTAAGCGATACCGCCGCTGCCTCACGCGCCCTGGCCCGCTCTGGGATCAACCGGATCTGTCTCGTGCCTCCCGGTCAGCAGAGACAGGCGCTGCACCCGTTGCCCTGTTCAGCGCTTCCGCTGCCTGAGAAGGCGCTCTCCAGCCTCACACGCCTTGGACTCAACACGATTGGCGCCCTTGCAGATCTCCCACGCGCACCTCTGGCCAAGCGCTTTGGCAGAGAGCTTCTGAGCTGTCTTGATGAGGCTTTGGGACGACAGGCCCGCCCGCTCAGCGTCTTTCAGCCTGCGGACCGGATTTCCCTGACCCGGTCTCTGGTCGAGCCGATCAGCACGCCTGACGCCATTGCCACGGTGATTGCAGCCCTTGTGCCGGTTGTCTGCGAAAAGCTGGTGGCCCGGGGGGAGGGGGCGCGGCAGCTCGACTTTCTCTGTGTGCGCGTGGACGGATCCATCCAGGCCGTCCGCGTGGGAACATCCGATCCCACGGCTGACATTACGCGTCTGACACGCCTGCTGAAGGACCAGATCCCGCAGATCGCGCCAGAGTTCGGAATTGCAACCGTTATCCTCACTGTCAGCGCGAACGAACCGCTGGAAGCGGGACCTGAGCGGTCTGTCCTGCCAGACGAAACGGGAGCCTCTGAAACGCGCCTCCCAGCCTCTCTGATCGACCGGTTACTGAATCGTCCGGGCGTTGTTTCGGTTCACCAGCTCGCGCCCCGGTTTTCCGCCTGGCCGGAGGACGGACAGGCTCGCGTTTCTCCGGATAACATGGCAAAACCGGCTCTCGCGAGCCAGATGCTCTGGGCGCGGCCGAACACTTTGTTCGATCTGCCCGTCCGGGTGCAGGTGACTGCCCTGCTCCCGGACGGTGCGCCCCGCCAGTTCGTCCTGAAGCGACAGACGCACCGCATTGCGGCGGCCGATGGCCCCGAGCGACTGCTGGGCGAATGGTGGCAGACGTCCGAAAGTTACGGCGCGATCCGCGACTACTGGCAGGTTGAGACCACGACCGGCCTGCGCCTGTGGCTCTTTCGCAAAGGCGACGGAGCCCACGGCTGGTCCGGTTCGGGCGACTGGTTTCTACAGGGGGTCTTCTGATGGATCCCCGCGATGACCTGATCCCGGCCAGCACTTCGGACGTGGCCGAAGTCCTGATGCACGCGCTGTGTTACGACGGACGCAGGCGGACGCATGACGCCGCCGAGCTGATGGCCCGTCTGGTGGCCGAACGGCTGGTCGCCTATCTCGAACGCTCCGGCTTCGTGGTCATGCGCGCGCCCACCAGCAACGCGCCTGACAGCAGCCGACATCCCCATCCCCACCGCCGCTAGGCCATGAGCGCGCCTTACGTCGAATTGCAGGTGACGTCCTCGTTTTCATTCCTGCGCTCGGGCAGCCAGCCGGATGAACTGATCTTCCAGGCGAAAGCCCTGGGCTATGACACAATCGGTCTGACCGACTGGAACACTGTGGCAGGCGTGATCCGCGCCCATCTGGCGGCGCGCGAGGCCGGTCTTCGTCTTCTGCCCGGATGCCGTCTGGCTCTGCGCGATGGCAGTGCGCTCCTGGCCTATCCCCGCAACCGGGCGGGCTGGGCAGGTCTCTGCCAGCTCCTGACCCTTGGCCATCATCGGGGCGAGCGGGAGGTGTTCCTTCTGGGCTGGGAGGATCTCGTTGCAGCGGCATCGGACCTCGTCCTGATCCTGTTACCTCCCGAGGATCTGGCAGCGCTTCCAGGTCACGTTCAGAGCCTGCTGGATCTGCCCGGACACAGGGCAGGCGAAGAAGAGATCCGGTTTCTCGCGCTGACGATGCTCCGGCAGCCGGGAGATCTGGCCCGGCTTCACGCGCTTGCGGCGTTCAGTGCGGCACAAGGTCTGGCCTGCGTTGTGACGGGAGATGTTCTTTACCACGATGCGCGCCGGCACGTCCTTCAGGACGTGGTCACAGCCATCCGGGAAGGCTGCACCGTCGATGCCCTCGGCAACCGCCGTCACGTTCACGCTGATCGCCATCTGAAAGCCCCTGAAGAGCAGGTACGCCTCTTTGCCGCCTTTCCTGACGCCCTCGCCAACACACGGAGAATTGCCGAGATCTGCACGTTCAGTCTGGATGACCTGACCTATCAGTATCCGACCGAAACCGAGAGACCGGGCGAAAGCGCGCAGGAGACACTGACACGTCTGGTCGAAGTCGCACTGCCGCGTCGCTACCCGGCCGGGGCGCCGCCAGAAGTCGAGGCGCAGATCGCCCATGAGCTGAGGCTGATCGGCTCTCTCGCCTACGCTCCGTATTTCCTGACTGTGAATACGATCGTGCGTCATGCCCGCTCGCTCGGGATTGTCTGCCAGGGGCGCGGATCCGCCGCGAACTCAGCGGTCTGCTATGTTTTGGGCATCACGAGTATTGATCCGGTTCGCTCGGGCCTACTGTTCGAACGGTTCATCTCAGCCGAACGGCAGGAACCGCCCGATATCGACGTCGATTTCGAGAGTGACCGCCGCGAAGAAGTCATCCAGTGGATTTACCGGCACTATGGCCGCCACCGCGCGGCCCTGTGTGCCACCGTGCAGCGCTATCAGCCCAAGGGCGCGTTGCGCGAAGTCGGCAAGGTTCTGGGGCTACCGGAGGATCTGACCGGCCAGCTTTCCAAACACATCGCCTCCTCTCTCGCGGATCAGGATCTGTGTAAGGCACGCGCGGCTGATCTTGGTCTGAACCTGAAGGACAGACGCCTCAGCCTGACATTCCATCTCGCACGCCAGCTTCTCGGCTTTCCGCGCCAGCTTGGGACGCATCCGGGCGGATTTGTGCTGACCGAGGATCGCCTGGACGAACTTGTTCCCCTGCTGCCGACCGCCATGGACGGACGTCAGATTATTGTCTGGGACAAAGACGATATTGACGTGCTGCGCTTCATGAAGGTGGACGTTCTGGGCCTGGGAATGCTCGGCTGTCTGCGTCGCGGGTTCGAGTTGCTGCACACCGTGTATCAGACCCGCATGGATCTCGCTTCGATCCCGGCCGAGGATCCGCAGACCTATCGCATGATCCAGAAGGCTGACACGCTCGGCACATTCCAGATCGAAAGCCGGGCGCAGATGTCGATGCTGCCGCGCATGAAGCCCAGGACTTTCTATGATCTGGTGATACAGGTCGCGATCGTCCGGCCCGGGCCAATCCAAGGAGATATGGTTCATCCCTATCTCCGCAGGAGAGAGAAACTGGAGCCTGTCACCTATCCGTCCGAGACCCTGCGCGAGATCCTTGGGAAAACTTTGGGCGTGCCGCTGTTCCAGGAGCAGGCAATGCAGGTGGCCATCCATTGTGCAGGCTTTACGCCAGGCGAGGCGGACCAGCTCCGCCGTGCCATGGCGACGTTCAAAATGACCGGGGGGGTGTCGCCGTTCCGGGACAAACTGGTGAGCGGGATGCTGGCCAACGGGTATGAACAGGAGTTTGCAGAGCAGACGTTCAGCCAGCTCGAAGGGTTTGGCAGCTACGGCTTTCCCGAAAGCCACGCCGCCTCGTTTGCCCTGATCGCCTATGCGTCCGCCTGGATAAAATGCCATTACCCGGATGTGTTCTGCGCAGCCCTGCTGAACAGCCAGCCCATGGGGTTTTATGCGCCTTCGCAGATTGTTCAGGACGCGCAACGCCATGGCGTCGAGGTCCGGCCGATCTGTATCAATGCCTCCCGATGGGACTGCACGCTGGAGCGTAGCGGTACGTCTTTACGTAAAGCCGTAAGGTTGGGCTTTCGCATGGTGCGGGGGCTTGCTAACGGGCTCGGTGCGGCCCTGATTGCGGCCCGGATGCCGGATTATGAGAGTATTGATGATGTCTGGCGGCGTGCGGATGTGCCGGTCTCGGCCCTGGAATGTCTGGCGGAAGCGGATGCGTTCCGGGTGTTTGGACAGATGCGCCGTGCTGCACTCTGGTCGATCAAGGGTCTCGCCGATACGGCCCTGCCGTTGTTCGAAGCGGCGGATCGCGGGCGGAACTTTCCGCTGCCGGAGGTGATCGAGCCGGAGATTGTCCTGCCGCAGATGTCAGAGCGGGCGTCGGTGCATGAGGATTACCGGGCGACAGGACTTAGTCTGAACGGGCATCCCGTCGCGTTTCTCCGAGAGGGCTTACGAAAAGAGGGGATCGTGCGCTGTGGAGATCTGCCGTACCTGCGGGATGGGCGTCGGATCCAGCTCACGGGTCTTGTCCTGATGCGGCAGAGGCCGGGAACGGCGAACGGCACCATGTTCGTCACGATCGAAGATGAAACCGGCACGGCCAATCTGATTGTCTGGAAAGACGTGCAGGAGAAGCACCGGCTTCCTCTTCTCGCGTCCCGTCTGCTGGCCTGTAAGGGCCGGCTGCAGAAAGAGGGTGAGGTGATCCATGTCGTTGTGCTCAGTCTGGAAGACCTAACGCCATTGCTTCAGGGGTCAGAGCTGCTGAAGGCACGGGACTTTCGATAGGAAGGATAATCGGTTCGACCGATCTTATTCAAAAATAGAGAGATGCTTGTTGATGTTGAACCTGTGGAATTGTGGGCAGAGCGGCGACTGTGGTCAGCCGGAAGGGCTGTCCATCAGGACGCGAGCGGCCGTGGAACGGCTGTTCACAAATCCATAGGTGGATGACGAACAGATGGAACGTGCACATCCCTCTTTTCGATTGCCATTTTTCGCAGCACGATTGACGCAGCAATTCTTCGGACTCAGGAAAGGCAGCCATGCGCGTAGGACCCAAGAATCTCCCAAGCCGGTCACACAAACTTCCTGAAGATGAGGAGATAGACCTCCGAAACGCCTTTGGTCGTTTCGCCCGAGCTGCGTGTCGATCCAGAGGAAGCACAGTAGCCAAAAAATATCAAATCGAGGGAGCCGGCCGCTGGTTTTACTGTTCCTGCCGCGGCGATAATGAACGCTACCCTCCCGTTCTTGTGCCGCGCGGCGAAGACCACATTGTCCGCGCAAGCAGGGGCGGATGGAAGACCCATGATGAGAGATGCGATTTTTTTCGCGAGCCACATGAGCAACGTATGCTGGTTAGAACCTATCATTGTCCTGAAGAGGCGTCGCTGAATCTTATTCAGAACCATCGAGAAGATCAGACTTTCCCACGGACATCTGGTGGAACATCCTATCTTCGCAAACGCCCGGCCCTCGCGACACTTCTAGCCCGGCTCATGACCGCAGCCGGCTTGCAATGTCGCTCATACAAAGAGGATCCCTGCAAGCGAAGCGAGCAGTTCAGAAACATTCGAGATGCATCTGCTGATTTACAACTGGCACCCGGCATAAGTCTTGCCGACTGGCTGATCACTTATGACAAAAATCTGAACGCACTGGTCCATAGCATTGGCAAACAGCGCCCGGAGACATTTGGTGGGAAAAGGCCTCATGGCATTCTCATAACGCTGGCGAGGACATGCGATAGTGGTCAGATTACCACAATTTTTGACACGACCATCCCTGTGCGGGGGACCATTACAATTTTTGGCGAACGCAACGGCGCTGACCGTGAAGCCGCCGAAGCACTCGCTGCACGGTCCCCGTATCTGGTCATCTGTTTGATTGCTGCCGCAACTGCGGGCGACACGCCAGAAGTCCTGAAAGCATATGCCCATCCCTGCCTGTCTGAAGACGACCTTATGATGGTCGACAGCGATCGAGAGCGCGTCACGTTCACTCAACTTCAGAGCGTACAAACATGGCTCCATACAAAGAAGAACCGTGACGTCGCAATCGAGAAGCCCTTGTTTGATATTGGGCCCGAAGTAGCCGAAGATGAAGACCCGCGCGAACCTTGTGTGCCTGACTTCATAGTCAAAATCGAGCCCGAGCGTCCTGATGGAGACGGCAGTCAGATCATTGTCGAGACCATGGGGTTCGATACAGACGACTACAGAACCCGTAAAGCCAGGATGCATCCTCTGATGTCACAAGCCCTGAGCGACGCCGAAGTCATCGAACATGATTTTTATCGACCCAAAGACAAGACACAGTATGAGCGGGACACGGCTTTCTGGAGGAGGGTACGGTGGGCGCTCACAGGGCCAGAATGATAGGATGACATCCCCCGTGATCGTCTACCCAGGAGAAAATTACGTTGAGTGCTCTGGATGCAAACTGCAATCGAGCGATCCTGTTGGACTATTATTTGATGCGTAAGATTTTGGGTACCCTACTGGTACTGGTGAGCGGACAACACATTAAATCCGTTCACGGATACGCACTCCATTGCCTGTCGAAAAACATCTGTTTCCCGACAGGCCCTATATCTGCGATCGCGCTCATGAGGCCTCCTAGCTATGAATGTTCACGCTAAATGGCCGGTTTTTCATCGCGATATATGGGCAGCTATGGGAGGTAAACGGAATGTCCGCTCCGGAGGTCTGATCCGCCCAAAGCGGACATTTTGCCATTTTCGGCTTGAGACGGAGCTTGCTGACGTGGTATCTACCATGTAGACACACGTAGGAGAGATTCAATGCTTGGAACCGTTCGTAAATGGGGGAACAGCGCCGCCATTCGTTTGCCGGCCAATATCCTTGAAGCGGCTCACCTGCATGTTAACCAGGCCGTTGATGTCCGGGAAGAAGATGGACGCATCGTCATTCAACCGGTTCGATCTGCTGCCCTTTCTCTGGAAGCCCTGACCGCTGCGATCACGGATGATAACCGCCATGGTGAAGTGAGTTTTGGATCTGAAGTCGGTGGAGAGATCTGGTAAGTGTCGGCGTGGGTACCAGACTGCGGAGACATTGTCTGGCTGGAGTTTGATCCTCAGGCAGGGCGTGAACAGGCCGGACATCGCCCCGCTGTCGTATTGTCTCCCGCCAGCTATAACAAAAAATCCGGAATGATCGTCTGTTGCCCGACAACGACAAAAGTCAAAGGGTATCCTTTTGAAGTACCCCTGACGGGAGAACCAACAAGCGTTGTTCTCTCTGATCAGGTTCGCAGTCTTGACTGGCGTGCCAGACGGGCCAAGCATAAAGGCCGGGTTTCTGAAGGCGAACTTGAAGCGGTCCGCGAGCGCGTTCGGCTATTAATCGGATAAGAGCAGGGAAAGCGAAATACCCCCTTTTCGCTTTCCCTGTCACAGGAGGCAGGCCACCCTGTGCGCTCCGAATGCTTATACGGTGATCGTTCCGGAAATACGGGTCACGACATTCCCGCCGATCCAGATATCGTCACTGACTTTCTCCACGAAGACCTGCCCGTCTCCAACAAAGGCTCGCACCTCAAACTGGGCATCTGTTCCGTCACGCACGGGGTCCCACGTATCAACAATACCCACGCGCTGCCCCTTCAGCGCCATCCAGCCAGGACCATTACTGTTCTCCCCGATTGTCCATCATCGTCGACGCCGGTTTCATTGCTTTACCCACGCAACCGACAGCTCTCGCCACGGGGGCGTGTGTTCATCGACTGGGTCGCTGACCTGTTTCCGAAAATGACGTTGTGACGGTCGAATGTGCCGGCTGACCGTGGGAAGCCATTCGTTACGTCCCCGATCGGCGTCACCCATTACGAAAACCTGTTGTCAGGCCCGCACTTATGTCTTGATCGCGACCAGCTTTGCAATCTGTTGTCCGGCAGGATCGAAATTCCCTGGCCTGAGCCACACCTCAAGTGCGGCTTTGATATCAGGCCAGTCGGTATCGGTCATTGCGAACCAGACCGTGTCACGATTCTGACCCTTGGCCACCATATGGTTCCGAAAGAGTCCTTCAAACCGGAAGCCGAACCGTTCGGCTGCCCGCTTGGATGGCCCGTTCAGATCGTTGCATTTCCACTCGAACCGGCGATAGCCGAGCGTGTCGAAAACATAGGATGCGAACAGGTACAGCGCTTCCGTGGTGACGCAGGTGCGTGCGATCGCCGGCCCCCACAGAATGCTGCCGATCTCAATGACGCCATGCGCCGTATCGATCCGCATCAGGGCCTGGCGCCCCTCGGCGCGGCCGGTCGCCTTGTCGATCACCGCGAAGAACAGGGGATCTTCGGATGTTGCCGCTTTCTCGATCCAGGCATGGAAGCTCGCGGCGTCGGCGGGTGTCGTCTCGAACAGGTAGCGGAACCGGTCATCGGCCCCCGGTTCCTGCGCCGAGCGCAGCAGATCGGCCTCATGAAGCGCCGGATCGAGCGGCTCCAGTCGCGTATAGCGCCCCTCCATGACAAGACGGGCAGGTCTGGGCACACCGGTCCAGTTCGTCAGATCTGTTGTCATTGTCTGTTCAGACATCCCGTGGCTGTTTCCTGTCTTCCTATCGCAGCAGGCAGCTCGGCACCATGCATCCATATGGTGCCGAGCTTTTTAGTCTGGCCACAGGTCAGCTTTAGCGGTCTTCTCGTCTGAGAGCCGCAAGTCCGGAACCGGCCCAGTTCCTGTCGGTCTATGACGTGGTTGGATGTGGGTTGAACGTCTTCTTCTGACCGAGGCTGCCGCTCTTCATGTCGCGTGCACATGACCGCTTTGTCCCAAACGCAGTCTATCGCGGCTCGCCTGACAATGTCGGCTTTCGGAAAACTGTCATCACCACATCGATGTCGGACATGAGGCGACTGCTGCCTGTCTGTTCAGGTTTCCTCGAGCAGACAGGTGGCTCTTGGGGGAAGGCGAATATCTGCGTTTCAACGAGAACCATGAGGAAGCTGGCGTCACCGCCAATACCGGAGCGTTACACATCCTTACCGAGGCAGCGTGTAAAAATAATCGTTCCGGATGTGCAGTCTGTCGTCCCGGTCACCCATTGGCGGAAGCAAGTTTCAGTTTCACCATGACGACCTTGGGATGGTCGCCGATGCGCTCGACATCTAAGAGGCCGGATGCCTCGGCCAATTCGGACAGGCGGCTATAGCCGTAGTTGCGTGCGTCGAAGTCCGGTGCCTGTTTGGCAAGAACAGCTCTTTGTCTTTCTGGCTGCGCGCACAAGGTTTTTTCTGCCTGGCAACGGTTGCATAATAGACAGATGGCGCAATCGGCAGGATCTTGCAGATTGACCCGACACCATATGTCTGCCGATGCTCCTCAATGAAGCGCGTCATGGCCTGAACCGGCGGTCGAGTTCCGCCTGGGCAAAATACGCAGAAGCCTTACGCAGGATTTCATTGGCCTGCCGCAATTCGCGGTTCTCTCGCTCCAGTTGCCTGATCTTTTCCCGATCAGGCAGTTCACTCACCGCAGGCGCATTGGCCCGCTCATGCAGACGGGTCCATTTTGACAGCGTGTCAGGATGAATATCCAGCTTTGGCGCTATCATCATCACCGCAGACCAGCGTGATGGATGGCTCTTCTCTTCCTCCAGAACCATGCGAGCCGCACGTTCACGAAATTCAGGCGGAAAACGCTTCGATTTGTTGCTCATGAATTCTTCTTACCTCTCGGGTCGTTCTGTCTCCACAAAACCCGGGGCAATTCAGATTGCCTTTTACAACCAACAGCGCCCTGATCAGGCATTGAAGATGATGACCCCGGATGCGGCTTACGCCGCTACATTAACCGCATGACCTGAGCAGAAAGCGGTGGGTCATTACATGGTCGTACAGAAGAACCAGCGTGATCAAGCAAAACCAGAAAAATGGAATCACAGTGGATCCCTCAATAACAGCAGGTTTTTAGAACCCTCCATCTGTTGGCGAGCCCTTCAGGTCGGCGCAGACCTCAGGAACACGTCCGAACGTCGTATGCTCATCGCCCCATCTCTTGAGAGTCATAATGACGGGCTCAAGGGTCCGACCGCGTGCGGTCAGACTGTATTCCACCTTTGGCGGAACTTCCGGGTAAACCGTCCGCAACACAAACCCGTCCCGCTCCAGTTCGCGAAGCTGGGTGGTCAACATTCTCTGGGTGATATTGGGCAAACGTTTGCGGATGGCGTTGAAGCGCAGGGTCCCCTGAAGCAGGTGATAGAGGATCACACCTTTCCATTTTCCGTCGATGAGTTGAAGCGTTGCTTCAACAGCGCAGCCGGGGCTGCAATCAAGTGATTTATGGCGGATGCGGGTCATAACGGTATCATTTCCGACACTATGGGTGTTAAAAGTGCGTTCTTGTCTGAAAACAATATAATGCTCACTCTTCTCCTCATTCAACAGAGGAGCAGACATTATGCGGGCCATCGGTTATCAGATGCCTCTTCCCATCGAAAATCCGGCAGCCCTTCAGGACATCGATCTACCGAAACCTGTTCCTTCGGGCCGGGATCTTCTGGTGGAGATCAGGGCTGTGTCGGTCAATCCGGTTGATACAAAAGTCCGCAGCAGCGCAACACCGGAGGCGGGTCAGTGGCGTGTTCTGGGCTGGGATGCGGCGGGGGTTGTCGTCGGCACCGGACCGGACGTGACGGATTTCTCTGTCGGCGATGAGGTCTTTTATGCCGGTGCGATCAACCGTCCAGGAACCAACGCCGAGTTTCATCTGGTCGATGAGCGGATTGTCGGTCGCAAACCCCGCTCCCTGACCTGGGCTGAAGCCGCAGCCTTACCGCTGACCGCAATCACGGCCTGGGAAATGCTTTTCGATCGTCTGGACATTCGTCGGTCTGTCCCAGGAACGGTGCCGTCTATTCTGATCATCGGGGGTGCAGGCGGTGTCAGTTCCATGGCGATCCAGTTGGCCAAGGTTCTGACTGATATCACGGTCATTGCTACGGCTTCGCGCCCCGAAACGCAGGACTGGGTCGCATCTCTTGGGGCAGATTACGTGATCGATCACAGTAAGCCCCTGGCCGCACAGGTTGCTGCCCTTCCTACGGGCGCTCCCGGTTTTGTTTTTTCCACGACGCAGACAGATCGACACCTGGCAGAGATCGTCGCACTTCTTGCCCCACAGGGGCATTTCGGCCTGATCGATGATCCGGCTGAACTTAATGCTCTACCTCTGAAGCGAAAAAGCCTCTCGCTGCACTGGGAACTGATGTTTACGCGTTCACTGTTCGGAACGGCAGACATCAGCGCTCAGGGGAAACTCCTGAACGACGTGTCGCGCCTTGTAGAGGAAGGTCGTCTTCGCACGACGCTCGGTAAAGAGTTCGGGCTCATCACTGCGGCCAATCTGCGGGATGCTCACGCCCTGATCGAGAGCGGTCAGGCTAAAGGCAAGATCGTACTCGAGGGTTTTGCAGCCTGAAATTATATTTCGATGACCTTACACGAAGAGAAAGTCTTCCCATTTTTCTGAAATTCGAAATCTCAAAATGGAGATCAACATGAAACTGACAGACAATACCATACTGATTACTGGAGGTGGTTCCGGCATTGGTCGCGCCCTTGCCGAAGCATTTCATCAGAATGGCAACAAGGTCATTATTGCCGGGCGTCGCCGTTTAAGGCTTGATGAGGTTACAGCAGCGAATCCTGGCATGGAGGCCATTGAACTGGATCTCGAAATTCCGGCTGATATCCAGAATGCTGCGGAGCAAATTCAACGAGATTACCCGTCGTTGAACGTACTTATCAACAATGCCGGAATCATGTTGCCAGATACAGCGGCAGGGCAAATAGATGACACTCTTCTGACTTCAACGTTCACCACCAATTTTGCTGCTCCGATTCGACTGACCTCTGCGCTCATGCCACATCTTAAGGCGCAGCCCCAATCAACCATTATCTACAATACTTCCGGACTGGCCTTTATTCCGCTCGCACTGACAGCTGTTTATTCTGCATCTAAAGCCGCTCTCCATTCTTACGTAATGTCGCAGCGTTTTCTGCTTAAGGACACGAACATCGACGTCATCGAGATCGCACCGCCGTGGGTGCGGACCGAACTGATGAACAGTCAAGAAGCAGAAGCCGCTGTCCCTCTAAAGAAATTTATTTCCGATACTATGGCTCTTTTGGCCACAGAGAAGAACGAAATCATCGTTGATGAAGCAAAAAAATTTCGCGAGGCTTCAGGCCCGCAAGAATATGAATTCGTCGAAAGTTTTAATGAGAAAATGCAAGCACTTTTCCAAAATGGATAGGGAGGGGGCATCTATACCTGTCTGGTAAATAAAAAAGGCTATCATACGGCATGTCATCTGTTTGCGTGCCGTATAACCCCTGTGACCACAAATGGGATCACAATTGATTAGTTACTAGAGATACCGACATACTGGAGAAAAGGTTCAAATCAGCACTCACATGTTTCACTGACTTGGTATTGCAGCAAGCAGCCTGATCGTTTCTTGCTGGGTATTTAATCCCTTCATTTGATGGGGGAATTGAGGATGAATGTTTCTGGCTCTGAAGCCCATATCCTGCAGATGTATTCGTAAAGCGTGAGTCTTAGCTCGAAATGATTGGCGAACATGAAGTCATTGAGGTGCGTTCTCAACAGATCATATTTGCTGTAATGGAAATATTTTACGGTTTGTCCCCTTCGACATCGGGTAGACGCGAAATCCCGTAACTCTGAATACCGCGTTGTAGAGCTCAACGTGTCAGATGCCTCTCGCGTGCGAAAAACGATTGGACAGTCAGGCAATATCGCCTTCGTGCATCTCTGAACCGTAGAAAAAGGCGAGATTACAGTGCTGCATCAGGTCGCCGATACTGCTGCCATACAGAAACTTCTTGGAAGTGGAGAACTGGTGTTATGAATGCCGAAGAGCATCTAATGACCTTGAACCGGACGGGTGGACGGTTCAATCTCAATGAAATTGCCGCCGCGTTCCCGGAAACGGCGGAGGAGGCTCCGTTTGCACCCGGTCATCTTCTAGTGTTCCCCCGTTGGGCGGTGCATGCCGTGCCCCGTATTCTGAGCCATCCAATCGTTTTTCTTGCCATTGATACGCTGCGACGGGCGCCAAACGACGTGGTGTTCGTGGATCCTGCCGACGGTACGCCGTCCGGTTTTATTGCAGGGATCTGATATCATGGGATTCATGAAACAGAAGCGACGGCAGGCTTTCCGAGCAACTAGAGCGGTTCCACTGAACTCTGAATCGAGAGGTGACACTGAAGAGGTCTTGTGATTCACCGTTTTCATTGATGG
>NZ_JAERLZ010000009.1:0-60250 GCF_018256175.1 Gluconobacter sp. Dm-44
GCCGCAGCGACGGCCGGCATCGGCGTCGCCGAAGCCGATCTCTATCCCCAGGTCAGCCTTGGCGGCTCGGTGGGGAGTACTACGTCGATAACGCATGCCCTGACGTTGTCGTCTTTTGGTTTGAGCGTCGGTCCATTGATCTCGTGGTCGTTCCCTAATCGGGTCTTGGCGCGCGCGCATATTGCGCAAGCCGGCGCAGAAGGCCGTGCTGCGCTTGGCACGTTTGATGGAACGATTCTACTCGCATTAAAACAGACTGAGACCGCCCTGTCTGTCTACATGCAAACACGTAAGCGTCTGGGAGACCTAGAGCGGGCGGCGAACTCCGCCGGCAAGGCAAGCGCCGATGCCGAAACACTGCAAAGCTTCGGCCGTACACCATTCCTCGACGTCCTTAACGCGCAAGCAAATTACGCCGACGCGCAGACACGCCTGTCATCCGCCCGGATTGAACTTGTTGATCGGCAGATTGATCTGTTCCAGGCGCTCGGCGGTGGTTGGGAGTGATAGTGATCTGTCTGGACATTATGTGCCGCGTTTAGAGCTCCCGTTGAGGACAATTGATGTCTTCTTCTGAGCATTCCTGCGCTGGAAGCGGACATTCCGTTCACCCCCCAAGTCAGCCGCAACGCAGAGAGACGGCTCCAAGCCTGCGTGAGTTAAAATGTCTCTCGCAAAGAGGGCCAGAGACGATCAGGCTGTCTTTCTGGCAGCAGACGTTCTCCTTGCATGGCGTCTGTCGAACATGCCTCGAAAAGACCTTTGCGGGTCTTTTTTGGTGTCTCGACCCTATGTCCGATAAAGTAGATTAACGGACATAGTGTGCGGGAAGGGGGCGATTTTCAGAAAAAAGGCGGAGACTTACCTTTTGAGGATATTAGGGTGTTTGAATGCTGTTGCTACGGGCCGCTTGGTGGTATTGAAGGTTCATAGGCGAGAGACACAGCGCGCCTTCCGGCCTGTGAAATAACGGAAAAGTCTCTCAGACAAACAGTCATGACATCCTGTTCGGAGTGTGGCGCAAATCAGGCCCTGTGACTCATCCTTCCGGTCGAGGATTCAAATGACGATTTCCTTTGAAGCGCTCAAAAAGCAGGCACGACAGGAAAGCCGGTCAGGTGCTTTGTCTTATACGCAGGCTCTTGAACAACTCTCCCAACGCCACGGATTCCGGACTTTCGCTGCTCTGAAAGCCAGCTCCGCCAAATCGTCAGCTGTGCATGCCCAAGGCCCTGGTCCCGGTGGGAGCGGAAACGCCCGCCTTGGCGAAGAAATGGTCGGACCTATCATCATCGGTACGATCCGGGACGACCCTCATCCGATCTCGATGGATAAGGTCAAAGCTATGGGTGGAAAGTTGTTTGAAATGTCTTTTGCTACGGACGTAAAGCAGCACTACGCAGAACTCGTCGCGTCCGGGAAGGTGATCCATCTTGGAGACTATCCGAAAAGTGACGCCTCATAGGATCAATGGTTCCTCCGTTCGCCGAGAGGCTCACCCGTCTCAGTCTTGAGCTGGGACGTCTGGATCAGGCGCTGAGACATGGTTCCCCTGTACCTGCCTTCCTGTTCCGACAACGCCTGGATGCAATTCAGCGCCATAGCGCTGTAGACGGATGGCTGATCGATCCCTGGTATCTGGTTGCCGAACTGCACGGCCTCGTGCCAAAAATGGTCGGCCAGGACGGCTATGAACGCGGTACGGCCATGGATGCGGCATCCCATGCCTTTACGCTCTGGCGCTGGTACGCTCGCCCGGATGCTATGCAGGCGAATGCCATTACCGAAGCCGCAGCGTTCCTGAATGATCAGTCATCAGGGTGAGGACCGATCCTTGATGTGGGGATCGCTTTTCATCGCTGGTTACAGGCCGGTCACCCTCGTGCTCCCTTCTGCGCGGCGTTAAGCCGGTACTGGCACTCCCATGATATTCTCCGGGCGCCCTTGATCCTGACCGGCATAGAAGCACTCGCTCCGGGAACGCCTTGGGAGATCGAGCCCTGGCTGTGCTGGTGGCTCGATGCTCTTCTAGCCGAGGCCCGAGAAGCGCTCGATCTTCTGCGCCAGCTGGAGCGAGCCAGGACACAGGCGCTTGAGAAGTGCGGCGCACAGCGTCGTCATTCCCGTGCGCCCCAAGCGGTCAATGTGCTGGCGATCCAGCCGCTCATGTCTGCCTCTATGCTGGCGGATCGTCTGGGCATGTCGATGAAGAGCGCGCTGCAGCTTCTCAGCGTATTCCAGGACCGAGGCATTGTTGTGGAAGTCACGCACCGAACGGCTCATCGCCTGTTTGGTCTGGCTGGCATGGGAGCGCTCCGAGACGTCGTGAAACCTCCAACACGCCCCATCCACGGCCGAAAGCGCGGCCGGCCCCGTAAGGATGATCCTTTCACGACACAATCTATCCCCGAGGAAGAGATTCCGCAGCTTCCGCCGCCGATGCGGCTGGACCCGGTTCAGTTCGACTATGAGGATCTGGCTGCCAGGCTGATGAAGCCATATGCGCCGCTTCCTCTTCCTGGAAAGATTGAGTGCGAGCGCGTAGCTATCAGCGGGTAACAGCCCCCGATCTGCTGAAAACGCAGATCAAAAGCGACCTAAAGAACCGTCTATCAGAACGCCAAATGCCAGACATTACAGGCCAAGTGTATCAACCAAGGGTTCTTCGATCCCTCCAGGTTTCATCCACTTGGACGTGATTGCCTATGCCGCCATCCTTTTTGAACAACCATGCTTCACGTATACGCTGCGCGAGGAACCAAGCTGACTTCTGCGTGATACCGAGTTCGCGAGCCATTTGTGTTGAAGGAATGCCTTTGCGCGCCGTGGTCATCATGTAAATTGCCATAAGCAACTTGTGCAGCGGCAAGCGACTTTCGGCGAGGACAGTTCCAGTGCGGACACTGAAATGCTGACGGCAGTCGCGGCAGCGATAGGGCATCGGCCTGTGATTCTTGACCTCGGCCACCGAAAAGCTGCCGCAATGAGGGCAGGAAACTTTGTCATTCTAGCGGTTTTGTTCAAAATATTGCCGTGCAGCCTCCTCGTGCGGGAAGCGCTGGAAAAACTGATACAAACTGACGGTTTCGGTAGCTATAAAACATAAATAGCCGTTAATTATTTCGTTGCCAACAATGTTTTGGATAGATATGTATATAGGACCAAAATAAAAAATGTATACTACACCTATTGCTACGTCATCCTATTTTGTAGGCCATTGTATTACTTGAGAATTTCATTAAATTCTAGGACGTTTCCGTCCGGATCGCGAACGAAACAGACGATGCGTCTGTCGTGCCCCATCTGGACTGGTCCTTCCGTGATGGCGATCTGTTCCCGTTCCAGCCAGTGCACCAGATCCGCTATGCTCTCAACAATGAACGCCGCATGCGTATATCCCGGACGTTTGACGGGAACGTCCATAAGAACATTCCCGGCTGGATCTGGCACGACATTGAAAATGAGATGGATACGAAGTCCGGATGGGTGGTGTAGCCCACAGGCTTTCACGGCCGGAGCGAACTCTTCCGGGTCGCGGATGAAGCCGAATTTGGCATAGAACCGTTCAGAAACGTCAAGACTTGTCACACGAATACCAACATGATCGAACGTCAGGTGCGCGAAATTCATTGTCCACATCCTGTTTCCAGGCCAGCTACAGTTTTCTGAAGTGGGACAAAGCCTTTCAGGTTCTCCACACGTTGCAGCCAGACAGCAATCGCATCATATCCAGAGAGATCAACATTTCCCTCCGGTGCTCTTGCGATATAGCTGTAAAGAGCGATGTCCGCGATCGTGGGCTGCTGGGTTCCTGCGATCCAGGTTCTGTCCTTCAGGGCGTGCTCGATAACTCTAAGTGTGTCGTGAGCGCGCTGAATGACTTCTGTCGTATCAAAAGATGCTCCAAAGACTGTCACCAAACGTGCAGCACAACATCCATACGCAATCTTTCCCGCTGCCACGGACAACCAGCGCTGAACTTCGGCCTCTGTCACGGTGTCCTCCGGCAGCCAATGAGACGGACCGATTTTCCGTGCCGCATATACAAGGATGGCATTGGAGTCCGGAATAATGATGCCACCATCTTCCAGGACGGGAATTTCCCCGAATGCATTCAGCTCCAGAAATTTTGCAGTTTTCTGCTCACCTGCGGCAAGGTCAACAGGTTTCAATTCATGAGGCAGGCCAGCAAGATTGAGAAAGAGATGCGCTCGATGCGCATGTCCTGAAAGGGGATGATAGTAGAGTTTCATAGGGACTCCCGAAGGAACGACTGAACCGATGCATTGCCTTTCCACGGAACGCAGCGCGGGATAATCTATCAATAAAGCAGTTCACTATTGTGGTTTTCACTCACAATCTACCGGAGCTTAGGAGAGACCTCTGATCGACCTTAAGACATTACGGATCTTCATGGCCGTGGCCGATCAGGTCAGCTTTGTTGGCGCTTCCCGGAAACTAGGTCTTTCCGCCACCACGGTGACCCGGACGATCCAAAGCCTAGAAACGACCCTCGGGCTCTTTCTGTTCAACCGTACAACACGCTCTGTTCATCTAACGACGGAAGGCGCGGAGTTTCTGTCCCGGTGTCGCGCGGCGATTTCTGATCTAGATGATGCGGTCGCCATAGCACGAGGCGCGGGGGCCGCAGAGCCCCAAGGGGTATTATCTATTACCGCTCCAGTTGTTTTCGGGCGTCTACATGTTCTTCCCGTTGTCACGGGGCTTCTGAACTCCTGGCCAAAACTGACTGTACGTCTCTTCCTGACTGACCGGGTTGTTCATCTTGTGGAGGAAGAAATCGATCTCGCCCTTCGGATTGCCCCGCCGCAGGACAGTGCCTTGAAAATGCAGAAAATTGGTGAGGTCCGGAAAGTCTTTGTTGCCAGCCCAGCTTATCTTGCACAGCATAAAGAGCCACAAAGTCTCGAGGATCTCGCGGCACACAGCCTCATCGATATTGATGAATGTGCAACTGGACATTCGGAATGGCGAATAGGCGGAAAAAATGTCCCTTCAGTAAGAATTTCACCCCGCCTTTCCGTCAATAGCGTCGACGCGGCCCTTGCGGCGGCCAAAGATGGCCTCGGTATTACCAGGGCGTTATCGTATCAAAGCCATGATTTTATCGAAAAAGGACAGCTTCGCAGGGTTCTGGAAGACATTCCTACGTCTGCATTACCTGTGTTCATGCTGTTTCCCTCTAGAGAGCGCCAGACTGTTAATGTTCGAATGTTTCTTACCGCCATGAAGGAACGATTTATGACAGGTAACTTCTAATAAACGCCCCAATCACAAATGACGGGTTCAAAAAACCTCAAGTTCACAAGAAGAATTCGCATATAAAATCGGAATAGCGGCCTATCCAAAAATCGAATACTATAAAGTTCTGGATCCGGTCGCGTGTGTCTTTAACTGATCAGAAATCACAGACCGACTGTTCGTCCAAACAGTCGGCATCGCGCGAGCCACCATGATGATCGGGCTTATCAATGTCGTTTACAATAGACCCTTCCTATAGAGAATGATCGTCGCGACATAGCAATTCAGAAAATGCTAACTTCAATCTGCTCAATAGGCAGATTGAAAGCGACCTCAAAAACCATCAATCAAGTCACAAAAAGCCTGAGATCACGACACAAGCACATCAAACTACGTCTTTTCGATCCCTCCACCTCACGCCGTTAGAGAAATGAGCGCGAATCAATAATTTCCACCAGCCAGTCGACAAAGACACGCACACGGGGAGAAAGTTGTCTGTTGCTCGGATAGAGCACCGAGAGCGGTGTAGGTGTCGGGGGAAAATCGGGCAAAACCTCAATCAACCTGCCATTCGCCAGATCATCAAGGAAGCGGTAACGTGGAGCCTGCACAAGGCCAAAACCTTGCCGCGCGGCCGCGGCACTGGTTTCAGCCCCGCTGACCAGGAGTGGCGTCGGCAGTATTATCTCGATCACTTCGTCTTCGTGCGTGAACTCCAGCGGCAGGGGCTGGCCGGTGCGCGACGATACGAAGCCGATCATTTGATGGCCTTCAAGGTCCTCTGGTGTCGCGGGTATTCCATGCCGCGCCAGATAGTCTGGGCTGGCTACGGTGACTTCTTCCATGACCCCCAAGGGCCGAGCCACCATATCGCTGTCGGTAAGAGGGCCGGCCCGCACAACGCAATCCACGCCCTCCCGGACCAGATCAACAAACCGTTCTCCCTCTCCGAGGTGAACGGTCAGGGCAGGATGCCGTGCCAGGAATTCAGGCAGTGCCGGCAGTAGGATGGTACGCGCGAGATAGCCGACGGCATCCACGCGCAAAATGCCGGAAACAGTGCCTGCCGCGTCACGATCCGCATCCTCGAGATCAGCCAGAATCGCAATGCATCGCCGATAATAGGCGCTCCCTTCCACCGTGGGCCTGACGTGACGGGTCGAACGTTGTAGCAATCGGGTGCCAAGTCTGCCCTCCAACGCCTTGATCGCAGCAGTTGCGACCGGCCGCGAAACACCACAAGCGGCTGCCGCGGCACTGAAGCTGCCACGGTCAACAATGCGGATAAAAAGATCAAGCGTAGCAAGTCTGTCCATGGGATTGTTTCATGATGCAAAACAATGCTTTCCGAAAGTACGATCTTATCGAACGGGAGATGGAATGAGCAATATGGGGTCTCATCAAGGGGAGAGTCTCATGCCTGCAGTCAAAACAATTGCCCTCGTCACCGGTGGAAGCCGTGGCCTGGGGCGTTCGACCGTCGAAGCGCTTGCCCGACGTGGTGTTTCATCGATCTTTACCTATCACGCCAACAAAGCGGCTGCGGACGCGGTTGTCGCGAGTGTCGAACACAGCGGGGCCCGCGCTGTGGCCCTGCAACTCGATACAGGCGAGACGTCTGCCTTTCCGGCTTTCGCCAATGAAATGCGAAGCGTGCTGGGCGAGTGGGGCGCTGAGCGTTTCGACTATCTCGTCAACATGGCTGGGACTTCGCACAGTGGCCTATTCGGTGAGGTGACGGAGGAGGATTTTGACACTGCTTACCGTATTCACGTCAAAGGTCCATTCTTCCTGACACAGACTTTGCTGCCATTAATCGCGGATGGCGGTCGGATCGTGAACATCTCTTCCGGGTTAACCCGTTTCTCTTACCCTGGCCGGATCGCCTACGCCTCCATGAAAGGGGCTGTAGAAGTCATGACACATTACATGGCCAAGGAACTCGGCCCACGACGCATCGCCGTCAATACAGTTGCACCCGGCGCTATCCAGACGGATTTTTCAGGGGGTGTCGTACGGGACAATCCGGACGTGGCCCGGCACGTCGCGGAAGCAACTGCACTTGGGCGGCCAGGCCTGCCAGATGATATTGGTCCGATGATCGCATCGCTGCTGTCCGAGGACAATCGTTGGGTCAATGCACAACGGATCGAGGTCTCCGGTGGCCAGACTATCTGAGCGCAAGTCGCCAGTTGGAGGGATCGAAGAACTGTTGGTTGATGCGCTTGTCTGGTGATTTTAGTTTTTTGGCGCTTTGATTGAGGGTTTCCGGGGTGACTTTCGCTCTGCGTTTTGAGCAGAGAGAGGGTTTCATGCTCTGGATTGCTACGCGGCGGCGTTAATCCTCTCCATGAGGAGAAAGCGGCGCATATTGTAGACGATATTGGCCAGCCCGATCCTCATGGTGGCCCGCGTTAAGCCTACGGTTCGGACGAACAGTCCCGTCTGTGATTTCTGATCGGCAAAGACATGCTCGACACGGGATCGGATCACCGACTTCCCTGCATTGGACCGCTGGATATGCCGGGGCATCGGTTTGAGATGCGGCTTTTTCCTGTGAACCTTTGATACAAAGCCGTGCTTTTCCATGAAGTCCTCATTGGCTTTTGAGCGATACGCCGTGTCTGCCCAGACCGTTGAGGCTGTATTGCTTCTATCAAGCAAGCCCTCTCTCAATCGCGCGCCGTCACTGGCAGCGGCATCTGTCGTCTTCCATTTGCGGATCAGCCGAAATTTCCGATCGATGGAGATGTGCGACTTGTAACCAAAAAAGGGGATGGCCAGATCCGTTGCGGGCATACTCCCGTCTTCCTGTCGCTTCGCTTTGGTAAACTTCAGGGTCCAGCGCGCATGCCTGTCCTTATGGGACAGCTTTGCCGGTTTATCCTGCCAGTCCTGTGGGATCCGTCCTTCCCGCAGATTAGTCTTTTCATCGTTGGTATTGCGCTGCTTCGGAGCCGCTACCAGCGTGGCATCCAGGATTTGGCCTGACATCGGCAGATAACCAGCGTTCAGCAGGGTCGCATCAAAGCGGTTGAACAACCCATCGATCGCACCCGCCTGTGTCAGGCGTTCACGAAACAGCCAGAGTGTTTTGGCATCCGGCACACGGTCCGACAGCCCCAGGCCTAAAAAGCGCATGAAGGAGAGACGGTCATTGATCAGGTATTCCGTCCGTTCATCGGACAGATTGTTCAGCGTCTGGATCACCAGAATTTTGAACATCAGCACCGGATCAAATGGCGGTCGCCCACCCTTACTTCCATCGGAATACGCCAGGGCCTTTTCCAGATCAGGACGGAACGCTTCAAAATCCACAGTCCGGGAAAACGCTTCGAGTTGATCGCCAAGCCCGCTCAATCGAGTAAGCCGCTCTTCAACATCAAAGAAACCCGCCTGCTTCATGTCGCCACTCCTCCAATAAAAACCGGAAAAATGGAATCACAAAGGGGGCCTCAAAACCAGAGGGTTTTTCGAACCCTCCAACTGCTCAAAACGCAGATCAAAAACGGCCCAAAGAACCATTAATCAAATCGCCGAAAGCCAGAAATTACGGGCCAAGCGTATCAATCAAGGGTTCTTCGAGAACTCCACCTTAAAGAGAAACGTTCACGCCAAACTGAAAGGAACGCATAATAACACCCTTCTGAGACCATGACGAGTTATACAAATAACCACCGTAAGTCGCATAATCCAAAGGAGCGCGGAAGCCAAGTAGGTTATAAACGTTCGCATAAATAGACCAACGTTTATTCATCTGATAATTAACAGTCAGATCAACATCCCAGAATCCCTTAACCCGGCACTGTGTGGGATAATTAGGTCCATTAGCCTGGTTCATGCCCAAGGAGTAGGCGCAACTATGACTATACAGTCCATTACTTCCTGCAGATGCAATACCACTATCATCTGCGACCGTTTTATAACCGCTCGTATAATAAACAGTTGGGGTAACTGCTAAACCTTTATACGAAAAAGTGTTGGCCCAGTTCGCTCTCCAACGTGGCGTACCAGAAGAAGAAACGCTTTGATAGGGACCAAGCGTCCCAGCATAGCGATACGTAGTACCGTCAGGATTAACCTGATTAAAGCGTCTAACAAACGTTGCTTGCCCTTTACTATACCACATAATGTTGTGCAGAAAGCCGGGAAGACGTGCGTGCGCATCAATAGACATATCAAAGCCATCAGTCATCATACTTTTGGCATTAATATATTCGCCCTCAACATAACCCGGCGCGGCTAATGCGTTGGGATAGTTAGAGTCTTTTGGCCCTGGAACAACTGTAATTCCAGAAGGCTCCCCGGAATTTGATCCTCCATTCTCAATCCAAGAATTGAAATACTGATTAGGGTTAAGAATTCCTGTCGTAATATAGTGGTCCTTCTTAATGTAATAGTATTCAAAAGACAGTGTCATCCAATTCGTAGGCTTTATGACGGGACCGACGGTGTAGCTTGTCGATATCTCGGGTCGAAGATGCGGATTTCCTACACTCATTAGCCCAAGATAATTACCTGATTGAACATAAGCACTATTTCCATGAGACGCCATCCATGCTTGCACAGCAGGATTGGACGTGTCGTAGGTCACCGGAGTAAAACCTTCCGTCTGGCCGCCCGTCTCCGCAAAACTAGGCACACGAAAGCCACGGTTAAATGTGCCACGTAACGTGAACTGTTTGACTGGTTTGAACTGGAAGCCTACTTTCGGAGAGAAATGGCTGAAGCCTTCTGAATAGTGATCGTAACGACCTGACGTATCAACAACGAACTGTTTTACAATAGGCAAATTTGCCTCGTAAAAACCAGATTCAACCCAACGATGACCGATCTGCGAGACCGGATTGTAACTCGCCCACTGATTCGCGTAGTTGCTTGTGTCAATTGGATTGGCATTTGGGTCGTTCACGGATTCATAACGCCAGTTTGCTCCAATCGCGAGCTTAGCCATACCGCCCGGAAGCTTGAAAAGCCCTTTACTGAGACCAACCTGCCCTGAATATTCCTGTGAACGGGCGTTAATAGTGTTCGCAGGCAAAACATAATTCATTTCAGAACGCGAGTTTTTTGACGGGTCAACAAAATTATACGACCCATCCGCAATCGCTGCTGTTAAATGACTGATGTATGGCTGTCCTGTTTGCACCTGATTAAGAAGCGTATTCATGCCGACAAAATCAGCATTATAATTCCAGTCGGAACCCCAATTCGAATGAGACCAACCAGTATAACGAACTGATCCCCTGAAATTATTAGAGGTATCGGTAGTTACTGGAATTTGATTGAACAAGCCAACCACTTGCGCATCTTGATGTTGTGCGGCGTATGGATCGTTCGGGTTCAATTGTCCATTCGAAAGCTCCCACGGCAGAATGGTGGGAGAATTACCAGCCAACTCATCCTGTGTATACGAACCATAGGATGCTGGCGTCCCGGTCGTAATTGTACGCGCCTGAGACCAGTTAAACATCGCAATCAACTGCGACTGATCTGTGACATTCGCCGTCAAATGTGCTGTAGCGCTAATACGACGCAAATCAGGGGCGACTTGCTTGTAACGCATTGCGTTCTGTGAGCATGCATTTGTAAAAGAATTAGGATAATTTGTGGAAAATCCGTAACCTGAGACGCCTGTCTGATTACTACCGCATCCAGCAGAAGAATTCAGAAGATTATATCCACCAACACCACTTCCATTGACAGCAGGGCGAACAAGAGCTGTAGTTGTTGCACCAGTAAAGTTTGTATTAAACTGATTTGTCCCCGGAAGAAGAGTATTTGTGTTTCCGTTGGAACCGCCCAACGATGTCAGATCCCCACTATTATATGGCGATTGAAGTTGGCGATAATATAAAGAATCATCCTGTTGGTATTCGGAATTGATGTAAAAATTGTAACCGTCGTTAGCAAGATCACCATGCCCGAATGTAGCATATAAGCGCTGATGACCTTGGTCTCCACGCTGGGTCAGACCACCCTCGGCATTGCCTTCAAAACCCTTAATCTCGTTTCGGGTTCTGAAGTTAATTACGCCTGCAACTGCATCTGCACCGTATGTTGCAGAACCTCCGTCTTGCAGAACATCCATACCTTCAAGGATAGACATTGGGATCCAGGTCGTATCGACAAAATCACGTTCGCCATCGTCCGCAAGCGGATAATAAGAACCTCTCTGTCCGTCGATGAGCACAAGAGTAGAGTCAGTACTGAGCCCACGCAACGACGGAGCTGATCCGCCTGGAGCAAACCCTCCTCCAGAAGCCCACTGGCTCGTTAAATTTCCTGCCCCGTTTGAGGAAAGTTGTTGAACGAGATCATTCACCGTTTTGAGACCACGCTGCTGCATGTCTTTGCGTGTGATATGAGTAATTTCGGATGAGCTTGTCGTATTGGGGTCGCGAAACAATGTACCCGTTACGACAACATTTTCACTACGAGATTTTGGAGCTTCGACGCTCTGCTTTAAAGCATTTCGCTTTGCAGCAGATATTGGTTCTGGATTATGATTTTTTATTGTTACGCTTGACGTTTCAGTCTTTTTTAATTTGGACGTTGCCGTATCACTAGGAGAGGCAGCATGCGCGCTTTGTGGCAATTGAAGCACAGTCGCAAGTGCAGTTGCCCCCATGAGCGATGTCGTCCATCGAGCCTTTTTCATAGCCACAGGTTACTCCGTCAAAACTAGGGGCGCGGATCATGTATGATCCCACAATATTTCGTATCAGAAACATCCTGTCACATGACGACTGGGCCTAAAATTAAAAAAGTCACATTTTGACCCTGTTTGACCAGTTAGTTGTTTTTTCGCAACACAAATCAAGCTGGAGGGTTCGAAAAACCCCCTGGTTTTGAGGTCTGCTCTGTGATTCCGTTCGTCCGATTCTGACTGAGGGAATGGCGTTATGAAACAGGCTGCTTTCTTTGAAGTTGAAGAGCGACTTGCCCGGTTGAGCGGGCTTGGCGATCAGCTCGGAGCGTTTTTCCGGACTGTGGATTTTGAAGTGTTCCGTCCTGATCTGGAGAAGGCTCTGGCCTATGCAGACATGACCGAGCTTCTGCTCACGCTCTTTCTGCCGGAAGACAAGAAAGGCGGAGGGGGGAACTCCGCGCATTTCCGCGACAGGGCCGAAGCGCTTATTCGCGGCATGTCCTATGTCTTCGTCTGGGTCCGGGACAACCTTGGCATTCCGATTATGTCCGAGACGATCCGCACGATGTTCTCCGACATCGTGAAACTGCGCGATCTCTATCAGGATCAGATCTTCACCTACTATGATGCGGATTCAGCTGAGACGAGAACAGTCGAGCTTCCGCCAGAATTTGACCGGACCCTGCTGAACCCGGTCCGCGACTACGTGACGGAGACGGGTGGCTTCTCGAACACCAAAAGCGTGGGAGACCAGGACAAGGTTCGCGAGCAGCATTCCTATGTGGTGGGTGGCTTCGGCAAAACCTTTACCCAGATGAGTTCCACGCTGGCGCATATCTTCCGGTGCAATATCGGTGATGTGGACTTTCGGGACGTCATCTTCAATCGGCGTATTCTCGTCGTTCTTCTCCCCTCGCTCGAAAACCACCCGGACACGAACGCCGCCTTGGGGAAGGCGGTCATCACGGCGCTGCGCTACGCGCTGGCGGCGGCACTCGGCACCTCGATCGAGGGCGACTATGAAGACCGCGTGGTAAATCGTGCATCGTCCTCCACGGTGCCCTATCCTCTGGTTCTGGACGAAGTCGGTCAGTTCGCGACACGCGGGATCGACGCAATGATGGCGTTGGGTCGCGAGCTGAACATTTCCCTGCTGATCTCGTTTCAGGAAGTGGGCACTCTCTACGCCACGCTCGGTAAGGATTTGACCGTTCCGCTTCTCGGCAATCCCAAGCTGAAGATCTTTGAAAATATCGAAGACTCTGGTCCAACCCGGGAGTGGATCGAACAATCAGGTGGAACGATGCCTGTCAGCGTCCTCCCCGGCTTCGACAGTTCCAACCCTCTGGGCGTCTATGCAGACCAGCAGCGCGCAGACATCCGGGACGTGAAGCGGATCTCCTGGAGCGATGTGCAGAACCTTCGACAGGGGCAGGCCATCATTCTCTTCCGAGGGAAGCGCATCTACACGCGATTGTTCTATGCCGGCATCAAGCCAGAGGGCGTGAACAGGGTGTTCCCCACAGTTTCGGCGGCTCCCGCTCTTGAAGCCCCTGTATCGAAGGAACCGGCTACAGAAGCAGATGACGTGGCTCGGCGTCTTCAGGAAGGGCGCGATCGGATCGAAAAGGGTGATCTCCGGCCGTTAACCGGAGTCTTGGGAGAGCTATATCAGCGGCTCGGCGTCGTTCTCAATTCGGAAGGCACGCCCCTACAGGACGCCCAGGAACTCCTGAACCTGCTCTTCCCCAATGAGACATCGGCAGAAGAAAAGCCGTTCGCAAAGCTATTTGAGACCCTCGTTCCTCCGTCCGCTCAGTTGCCCCGTACAACGGAACCGCTTCATGCGGATCTGGACAAAGCACTCCTGACCGAGCTGGTGGCCTTTGAGTCGGCCCTTGGACTGGATGAGCGTGCGGCCGTCGAGGCAGTCACGCACGCCCTGAATCTCTATGCGCGTGGCAAAGAACTCGCATAGCACCTGAGGCGGCATGTTCCATGCCGCCTCCGTCTTCGAACCTACATCCCGCGTCCTGTGCCACGAACCCGCGTGCGATCGCGCTCCCGCTCTTCTGCCTGTGCAGCCGCGCGAGCTTGCTGCAGCCGGTCTTCGGCCTGCTGCGCCCGCCGCCGTTCCTGCAGGTCCTCAACCCTCCGCGCTGCATTCAGGGCATCCTGCGCTGCATAGCCGGCCTTGCGCAGTTTGCGACTGACATCATCCCACTGCGCACGCGGGACATCCCGGATCGGGGCTTCCTCAATATGTCGCCGCACCTGACCACCCGGTGACTGCCCCTTCTGCCGGGTGCGCTCATTGACGTGGTTCTGCCGGATCCAGCGCGTATTGGCTTCTTCGTGCGCCAGGCGGGCTTTTGCCAGATCGACGGCCAGCGACTTGTAGGGATGTCGCCCCATGTCAGATGCCAGACGGTCATACAGATCGTTGACCGTCACCGGCCGGATATCACCCAAAGCCCGCGAAAACGTCTCGGCTTCCCGGAGAGATCCTTCGGACACGGCCGTCCAGCAGCGATGAACATGCCGGCTTTCAGCGACATAGGACGTAAAGCCGGTCATGGCCGAAGATCCACGCGGCATGGCGTTGATATGCTCATCGGACGTCACACCCTGCGCCGCATCGACCGTCATGGCATGACCAAAGCCCAGTCGAACGCGTCCGGTCTTCGGGTCGGCCAGCCGGGTCCAGGGTACGAGCCCTTCCCGTCCCTTCGCATTCTGTAACACCAGCCCCTCATCGGACCAGCCTTTGACGGTCGTGAAGTCGCCATTCGAACCCAGATCACGCCAGCGACGCCCATGCGCGGTCTCCACCCGGACGCTGGTTTTCGCAAACAACCGAACCCGGTCGCCAACAGCGAGAGGCAGCTCATAGGTGACGCCACGCTGATCGATGGCGGCCTTGACGATTTCCGCCTGCCCGATCTCGCCACGCTTGCGCAGCCGGTCGCGGACGGCACGGCTGAGATCCATGACGTCTTCGTTGGTCGGCGCCGACATGGTGATGCCCCGTTGCGATCCGGCCTGGGTCAGCATGTCGCGACGCCGAAGATACAGGTCAGCGATCTGCTCGACGACCTGGTCATGGTCGCCCCCCACAAGTCGGATGGTGCCGTCCTTGCGCTTCATGTCGATGGCTTCACGCGCCCGGGCGATATCGGCTTTCTTCTGCTCGTCCTCGGTCTGGCTCAGGTCGCGGCCGGGACTGCGGAACATGCTGGCGATCTGCCGACCACGCGCGGACTTCTGGCGGATCGTGCTCAACAGCTCCGGACGCGCCTCTTTGGGCATAACCCGCAAAAGCAGTTCGACAGCGTCGCCGGCCTCGATCGCCTGGGCCTGTTCCCGGTCGCCCACCAACCGAAGGGCAAAACCTTTTTCCTGCTGAAGCTGATGGATCTCAAGCAGCTGACGCGGGGAGACCTGACTGACTTCATCAAGGACCAGAACCGACTGCCGATCGAGGACAATCTTTCCCTGCGCCAGACCGTCCAGAAGGGGAGTCATCGCGTAGGTCTGGGAAATGCCCGCATCCTTCAGAGCATCGGCCTGGCGCCAGGCAATGGCCGCGCCAATGACGGTGCGACCATCATCGTGCCAGGCGTCGACCAGAGGCTTCAGAAGCGTCGTTTTACCGGAGCCGGCGACACCGATCAGGAAGCCCAGACCGCCCGCCTGACCAAGCGCATTGATGGCCGCAAGCTGCGCGGCGCCGTGGGACGGCTCGCGCGTAAAGTCGAGACCCGACCGGGCGACGGCTGCGGCAATCTGCTCGTCACTGAGCGCGCCGTCCCGCGTCCGCGCAGACAGGCCGGCAAGACGGGCCATGTCCTTTTCGAGCGCGATCTGGGCGCTTGTCGCGACCCGGAGGCGGCCGTCCTGCTCGCGCTCCAGAAAGCGGACCAGTTGACCGTCGATCTCAATGCCACGCTCCTGGATCAGATCGGCGATCCGCTCGACGTCCTGCGTGCCTTCAATGCCAGCCGCAATGAGACCCCGTGCGGCATGGGTCCGGAACGTGTCCCGGTCGAGAACAGCAGCTGTCCGAAACTCCTCAGCCAATTTCTTCGCCGCAATCGCATAAGCCAGTTCGTAGCGCTCAGCGCGCCCTAATGGCTGGACCTTCTCATTGGTCAGGACAGTATCGTGATACCACCCGATGTCGTGAGCCTGCTCAAGCCAGAACTCCCTGTCGTTGCTGCCATTGTACTTCTTTGAGCGGTAAGCGAGATTTGCGTTGTGAAGGATTGAAAATTTCCGCTCGGCCGACAGATCGTTCCAGTCCAGGCCCTGCCGTTTGGCATAGGCTTTTCCCATTTTCTCCGCCTGGGAATGCCGCTTTGAAAAAAGCTCACAGGCTTCTCGCGGCACACCATCAATCGCGATTGCCCGGCCGCTCTCATCGACATGCACCGCGATACCGAGCTTGCGAAGTTCGCCTTCAAGTTCCGCCTGGAAATACGCCCCGAACATGAAAGACGTCGCACTGGTAATGCGAGCACTGTCCAGCGAACCCAAATGGCCGCTTTCGGTCGCTACGGCATTCAAAAGCAGATTGTGAATATGCGCCTGTGGATCCCCCGGCACCGGAACTTCCACCGCCGCCGTGGGGCCTTTTGCGCCATCCTGAATCTTCATGACCGGTCGTGCCGTGTAGTGCCGGAACGATACCCACGCGACTTCCCCCCGTTCCAGCGTGGCTGTCTTTCCTGACCCTCTGCGCGCCACGCCAACCTCTTTGGCAATAAACGCCATAGCCTTGTCGTTGGCCTTGTGAATTGCGCTCCAGATGAGCGCCCGCTCGGCATCCGTCGACGCAAATTCAGCGGCAAGCGTCACTGATTTATCGGGTGACGCTGTGAAGTCGATGGCCGAGTGCTCACGCTTCCGGCCTGTGTTGGCCCATTTCTCACCTGTGTCAGCGCGCTTCGCCTCGAACAGATTTGCCAGCGCCTGGTCTGTCGGCACCTTCATGACGTCAATGCCTAGCGCATCAGCGATCCGGGGGCCCATATCTGGCGACCACATTCCCCGCCCTTCCCGACCGGTATAGTAGGTTGTCAGCCTGTCACCTGTATCACGGGTCGGATCGCTCCGTTCCCGTTCAAAGCGGGCATCCTTCTCCGGCTCGGACTGATTCTCTCTCAGATAGGCGACGATCAGCTTGCCGGCACCTGCCGCAGAAATCTTCCGGTAAGTGATCATCTTCCAACCGGCGCAGAGAAGGTGGAAGCTTCAAGCCGGCCAAGCTGCGCCGAGATTGTCTCAAGGGCGGCACCCTGCTGTTCCATGGCCTAGGCCATGCGCGCGACGACCTCGACCAGGCCCTCGCCTTCTTCTGCTTTCTCTGGAGGGCTGACCATCTGGTGGATTTGGGCGAGCGTCTCCCCGATCTGATCCAGCCGTTGCAAAACGAGGAGCTGAAACGGCGCTTCGCGATCTACCGGTTGCGGGAGGTCAAATACGTTTTCGTCTGGCATGCATCGTCTCCGTGGGCAAAGGAGACATTTTGCTCGAGGTGGTTGTGAGTGCTCGCCGACAAAAACTGTCGCTCCGAGCCCACATCGTCTCGGAGACTATCTGCCTAGCCGTCGCATCCCACCAGAAGCGCAATCTGACGTCTGATGGCAGCAAGCTGATCGGATCTCACCTTGCTGCCTGTCACGGTGACACGTTGCTTGGATGTGGTGGTAAGCAGAGCACTGACTGCCCAACAGGGTTTGGTGCAGCCGTTATCAGCTGTTGGGTCGATCCGTACCGCCAGATCCGGAATGACGAGGTTCTCATCGTCGGTCAGCGGCACGAGCATCACGTTCGGCCACTCAGGCGGAAAGAGGTCGTCTTCGACAACAACAGCCGGCCGACGCTTGTTGGGCTCCTTCGGCAGGGCATCTCCGCGCCAGTCCGCCAGCACAATTTCTCCAGGCGAGAAAATCGCTGCCATAGCGACCGGCCGATCAGGCGCCATGGGTTCCGCCAGCCTCTTCAAAAAGTGCCTGGGCGGAAGGCGTTGCAGCGACGTAGCGGGCAACACGCGCACTGTCCCTGCGGATACGGTCTCGGCGCGCACTCTTTGCCCCTGTCTCCAGAAGATCACGAATGAGCTGGCTCAGAGGGATACCGCGCGCCGTTGCTTCCTGCTCCAGGTCAGTGCGCAGCCGCTCGTCCAGACGGATCGAAAGGGGGGATGCCATGACACACTCCATACATTCAGAACGTCGTTAACGTAGCGCAATTCTGTAGTGCAAAACAACATATTTGGCAGGGCAGAATGCGCCGAGATGTTTTCGGCCTCGGCCCGTCCCTGCCCCGCCGGATGCAACACCCGCAGGGTGGCGCGAAGCGCAAACTGAAAGTTTGCATTTGTGTATGGAAAAAGAAAAAGACTGATACTCTTGTGATACTCTTTTGATACCGACGCGATAGCGAAGCGATATCTGTTGATACCGACGCGATATCGTTCTAGAGTGCAACTCAGACGCCAGTAGCAGCGTCAGCAAGCCCCTGTGAGGACACACATGACTGCCGCCAGCATCGGGATTGAGGGAGCTCTTGGAGCGCTTGAAAAGGCGTCTGGTGCGACGTCTCTACGTGTCTGGATGGAAGCGCACCGCGATGAGCTTCTGTCGGCTCTCGATGGTCGGCGTCTGAACTGGAAGGCCCTGTGCGCGTGGTTTACCGAAGTCGGACTGACGAATGCGAAGGGCGAAGCGCCGTCCGTAGGATGCGCCAAGTTGCTCTGGAACCGGGTCGGAAAGACGCTCGAAGCCCGTAGGCAACGCCATGCCGATGCGGCCTCCGCCGCAGAGCGACTGGCCGAAGAAAAGAAGGCAGCCCGCGAAGCCGCGAAGGCGAGCCGGGATGCCGAAGCGGTTGAGGCTGAAACGCTGTCCCAGCGGATGCAGGAAGCAGACCGGGCCGAGAGCTACGCTACAACCAAGCAGGCCGAAGTTCAGGACGCTCATGCCAGGGCGGCAGTCCAGCGTCAGGAGCGCGCCCAGCAACTCGCCGCGAGCGCACAGCAGAGCGAGATTGCGCCGTCTGATCCATCAGAGTTCATCACGCTGGATCTTCCGGTGCTCAAGGGCGTGTCGAAACGTGCTTACCTGCCTGTCGACCCGAAGCTTCCTCCTGTTCGCAAGGGTGATATCAATCGCCTCACAGGAAACGCGTGGCGTTACGGTGATGATCTGCCCGGATATCCCAGCAAGCGAAACTACGAATACGAGAAAAACTGGCTGCGAGACGTGGGCCTTCTTCTGCGTCATCGTCATCCGACAAACCTGACGATGACGCCGGAAGAAAAGTTCGTCATGCGTGGCGCCAAAAGCTGCATTCCGAACCTGTACTGATCCGGATGAACCGCACTCACATCGGCCTGTGAGATCCTTCTGGGACGGGAGACTTCCCCGCAACATCAGGAGACACAGGCACCATGGCAGAAAAGCCCACAACGCCACCGGTTAAGAAAGAGCCCCCACGGCGGCGCGCCGTCTGGCGTATCGCTCGGGGCCGAAGCGGTGGGAGCCTCGCGCTCGCCATTTTCATCTATTGGGCCATTCAGGCAGGCCGGGACGTTTTGGCAGCGGATGGCGATCCGAATAACCCGATGCTGTCCAAGCTGTTTCCACCCGAAGGCAAGCACGGCGTCAAACGCCCGGCCAACGCGGAACTGGAAGGGAGCAAGCTCTGGCTGGCCAACACACTCGCGCAGGCACTCGAACACAATGCTTCCCTCGCGATCGATATGGGCGGCGGTGACCGGGTCAGTGAAGAGCTGGCAGCAGAATCCCATCTGGCGGACTTTCTGAAAGCCAATGGCGTCAATCCGACTTTCGCATATTTCACCGGTCCGGAGCGGGACGATTTCGATCACGCCTATCGCATCTGGGAGTCTGGGGCTTTCAGGGGCGGCGATTCAATCCTCTTCCTGAACGAGGGTCTTTTCCGTTCGTCGTCCCGATCTATCGATCCCTTTCTGTGGCTCAAAGAAGATCCGCGACTGGCAGAAATGGAGGCAGCAGGTGTGCGCCCGATCGTCTTCCCTGCTCTGACATGCATGAAGTATCTGGAGGGTGATGACATGAACGTCTTTGACGTGGTGGCGGACAAGCCGAAGGCTGACGGCACCATGGTCAATCCGCTCTGGAAGCACATGACCGTCAAATGGCTTGAAGCGTTCGAGCACAATATCAAAGAAGAAGGCGTGGCCGAATGGCTGCCGTAAGCAGCCTCCCCCCCTCGACCACACAGGAGGCGCGTGAGCGCCTTCTGGCAAGCCTGCATGATGCGGGGATAGAGCCCTCCAGCCCTCTGGGTCTGATCATGATTTCCCAGTCTGAGGGCATCAGTCTGGCCAGTGCACGGTTCGACCGGGCGGCTGAGGCACTGTCAGCGGCCTCGCGGACTGCTGAGACGGGACTGGCGGACCTCCGGGAGCAGCTGACACGCGGGGTCGAACAGGTTGAAAGCCTCAAGGCGTCTGGAGAGAGCCGGATCCGCACACAGGAAATTTTCCTCGAGCGGGAACAGACGGCGGCCGTGGCGCAGATTGTCAAAAACATCGAGCAGGCGCTGACGAAGAATGTCGTGGCGCAGCAAGAGGATCTGTTCAAGGCTCTCAAGAAGCGCCTTCCTGAGAACGAGGAACTGTTCTACCGCCAGATCCGCTGGAACCGGATTTTCATGGCCTTTGTTATCGCGGCCGGTCTGGTGACACTGGGCTACTGGAGCGGGAGCCGCGTTTCCTCGGAGGAGACCGTGAGAGGTCATTTCTGCTCCGAGCACCTTCAATATGACAAGCCGACCGGGATGCAGTGGTGCCCCCTGACGCTGCCCTCTCAGGGCATCGGGACCAGTCGGTCATGACGTTCGGGCGCGTCTGGAAAGGTTTTGCGTCATTCAGGGGTCATGCGATCGGCGTGATCCGCTTGCGGATTGCGCCGATCGCACGATTTGTTTCCGGGTCGAACGCATTGCAGGAGATTTACGCCAGCCCGCTCCGGCTGGTGCTCTGGGGAAGTGGGTGCCTCTCACTCCTCGGCGGCGCGTGTGCCCATATGATTTTCAGTCCATCACTGGGCTTTGCTGCGTTTCCTGTAGGCGCTTTTGGAGTGCTGCCCATTTCCTGCGTCGGCCTTTATCTTTTCGTTCGTTTCGAAAGCCATGCGGCCTTGGTCTGGTCTGTCGCAGGACTGACGGGTCTGGCGATCCTCGTGTCTGTGGCCGGACCGACGCTGTCTTGGCCGTGATCTCTCGCGCAGGCACCGCCAGGGCGAAGCCCTGACGCAATATACTTCACAGCCGCGCTTGCGCGGTTGTGTCCATTTTGGCGCGGTCTGACCGGACAACAAAAAAGGCGGCTCCCAGGGGAACCGCCTTTTGCGTGTGTGGACCTGGCCGAGGCCGATCAGGCGAGGCCGTTCGAGGCGGCCCGGATCTCCTCGGGGGTGGCACCTGCGGCGCGCGCATCCTCTGCGGCCTTCTCGATGCTGGAATCAAAGCGGGTATTTTCCAAAAAAGTCATGAGGGCGTCCGCGATGGCGAAACCACGCGCAAGGTGCTCCAGCCTCCTGAGAGGAAGGCTCTTAGCGCTAACGTCCGGGACATATTCGGCGGGTGGGTGAGACATGGGACAGGCTCCACGACCGGGCGGGGCCGGTCGCTCTTCGATGTGCAGAGAGACAGGAAGAGGCCGCGCCCTGTGGGCGCGGCGGGCTTGACTTAGAAGCCCATGGCGTCGGCCTGAACGGCGGCGACGTCACGGGAGAGGCTGCGGCCATTGTCGCGGGTGTAGGGCTTCCAAGCCTGACCCATGAGTTCCTCATAAGCGGCACAGGCACCAGAAGCGACGCAGGAGAGCGCGTAAGCCTTCGCGCCGTTTTCGGCGGCAATGCGGCGCAAGCCGTCTACGCGGTTTTCGCCACCGTCCACGCCCATGCGGTCTTCGTCACGGTCCCCGTTTGCGAAACTGTCTGCGGCATCCTTGGCGATTGTGCGGCGGTTCTCATAGAAGTTTGCGGCGCCGTAGGCGGAACGGATCAGACCATCCACCACGCGGTCGAGGTGCATCCGCAGGCCGTTGAAATTCTCCTCGCCCCGGATGCGGGTCACGAGGATGGGAAACATCAGGTCGTATTGCTCGCGCACCATGTTGGACCCTGCCCCGGTCAGTTCGTCAACGTCACCGGCCTCAACGCCGAACGCGAGCACGATCTTGGACATCTGGTCATCAGACGGAACGAGACGGAGAATGTCTGCGAGACCCGGAGAGGCAAGAGCCTTGGTGCGGCGTTGGGCTTCGTTGAAGCGACGAACAGCGGCGGGGGAATAGTTGCCCTGAGAAGCGTTCTGGGACATGGTGTTGGATGCGTCGGACATGAAACTGAACCTTTCTAGTCTAGCGAAGTCCCGTTCGGTGGTCGTAACACCGTTCGGGGCGCTTTGTCTTGAGGGCCAATCCCTCTCGACAAGTAAAAGATAGCCTTTTCGGCCTTTCGTGACAAGAGAAAAAGCACAGAAAACCGCCATAAAGCGCGATTTATTTTTGTGCGGCAAGTAAAAAGATTTCTTGATTACTTTATGAATACCTGTCGTTTTCCTAGACCCATCCTGCCCGTGCGGCGAGCACACTGACGGCGACGAGAGTGGAACGACAGTGGCGTTTTCCTGAGCCCATCCTGCCATCGGCCAAGACGGTCGACGGGACAGGCCGTCAAGCCCGGAGCGTCCTGAGCAAGGGTGGCTGGTCTGCGGCTGATGCGGGGTCGCGTGCGGCCCTGCAGCAGATGCGGGCCTGACACCTGCCGCCGAGGGTCGCGGAGAGGCTTTACGGACTGGCACGGCGACTGTCAGACTGAATGCTGGATGCGAGGACGCTGTCGTGGAACGTCCCTCCCGGGCGGTCCTTCAGGACCGTTCGGGAGGGACGAGGAGCCGTCTCACGAACCGATCACCCAGTCCGGGACCATTCGTTCAGAGGAAAGAATGCGGGTGAACCGTTACCCGGAAGGGCCGAGACGCAGGGTCCAGACGCCCGGTTGAGGGCGGCTGGACCCTGTGGCTCGGTCGAACTTGGCGACGCAGGAGCCTAGTGAGATAGAGTGAGCGAACCCTTCAGGGCCGCCCCGATCTCTCTTTTGCTTTTTTTACCTATGACCCTGATTTTTGCCCGAAGACTCCCGCGTGAGAAAAAACGCTACAAACCCGACGGCAAGAACCAGCAGACCTCCCCGGGTGGGATGCAGAAAGCCCTTCCAGATCATGAGAAGAATGGCTGCCTGAAAGACCAGAGCCCCAATGCGGATTGCGGTTTGTCGTGACATGGGGGTATTCTAGCCTTCTTCGCTGTCCTGGCGCAGCCCCCCTGTGGGGGGCGAGCAGTCGGGGGCATCAAAACTCGCGCCGACGAGGCGCGTCCGCCTGACTAAACTGGACGAGCGAAAAAAAAGCGGCTCGGAGGCCGCAGGATGTTTCAGAGAGAGGCGCTTTAGGAGGCCGGAAAAACTCAGGCGATATTGCGATCCTCCTGAACGCTCTATCTGGTGGCCTTAAAAGATGAGCCCCGGAGTGCGGACCAGATAGAAAACCCCGTATCCACCTGCTCCGAGCGCGAGAGCGACAGCGGCCGCGCTCGCAGCAGTCACGTAACCCTTGCTTATGGCATACAGAAGAAAGCCTGCAACAAAATACACCAAAAGGAGGCCTGCGGTCTCCCCGGCAAGGACCAGATGGCGGCTGGCGTGAAACGCGGCGGGCACGGCTGGCCGATAGCTGGCCAGTGAGGCGTAAAGACCGATAGTCAGACCGGTCATCAGGAGCACGAAAAGAAAGATGATAGCGGTGCGGTCCACTGTGATGCCTCCTGAATCAGTAAGGAGATGAATACCAGAGGTTAACGGAGTAACGGAAGGACAGGGCGGCGCAATCGGCTCCCTGTCCTTCCCGGCGCGCTCTAGAACGGGATTTCGTTATCGAGGTCGTCCCCGCCCGGTGCGTCCCAGCCCGCATTGCGGTTTGCGTTGCCAGACGATCCCCCGGACCGGCCGCCACTGCTACCACCACCAAAGCCGCCCTCGCCCCGGTTGCTGTCGATCAGCACCAGCTCGCCCCTGAAACGGTCAATAACTACCTCTGTAGTGTAGTGCTCCTGACCGCCCTGATCTGTCCATTTACGGGTGCGGAGTTCGCCTTCGATATAGACTTTGCGGCCTTTGCGGAGGAAGCGCTCTGCGACGTCACCAGCCCGCTCATTGAAGATGACGACACGGTGCCATTCGATGCGCTCACGGCGTTCGCCGCTCTGGCGGTCGTTCCATGTGTCAGACGTGGCGAGGGTAAAGCTCACGATCTTGGACCCGGACTGCGTATGACGAACTTCCGGGTCTATACCAAGGTTTCCAACGAGAATGACTTTGTTAACGGAACCAGCCATGAGAGCCTCCAAGACTTAGGGAACGTATCGACTGGACTTGTTCGGCGTCATTGCCTCTGTCCATGAATAGATATTAGCTTTTTACTTGGTGAACGTCAACTAAAAACGGCAGAAAACTGCCGTTTTCAAAGAAATAAAGCCGTAAAAATGTGATATTTACTTGTTGGTTACTGAAATTATATTTGATGTTTTGCTAGACCTATCCTGCCCGTGCGGCGAGCACACTGACGACGAGAGTGGAAGGGAGGTGGCGTTTTCCTGAGCCCATCCTGCCACCGGCCAAGACGGGCGACGGGACAGGCCGTCAAGCCCGGAGCGTCCTGAGCAAAGGAGGCGGTCTGCGACTGATGCGGGGTCGCGTGCGGCCCTGCAGCAGATGCGGGCCTGACACCTGCCGCCGAGGGTCGCGGAGAGGCTTTACGGACTGGCACGGCGACTGTCAGACTGAACGCTGGATGCGAGGCCGCCTCCCTGCAACGTGCCTCCCCGGGCGGTCCGCAGGACTGGCCGGGGAGGTTGAGGAGCCGTCTCACGAACCGATCCCCCGGCCCAAGACCGTTCGTCATCGGAAAAGAACGCGGGTGAACCGTTACCCGAATGGGCCGAGACGCAGGGTCCAGACGCCCGGATGAGGGTGGCTGGACCCTGTGGCTCGGTGGAGCTTGGCGACGCAGGAGCCTAGCTCCGCCGCTTAAACACAGTTGCTAGCAGGTGTCCCACTGCCAGGGCATGCTGGCTGGTGATCGGTAACTCCTTATAACCGTTTTCAATCAGACCGTGTCGCAGCAGGTGAGGATCAGCTATGATGGCGAGTTCTCCATCAAGCAGCCCTCTTGGGGAGTTTTCCGAGTATGGGCTTGCCGCGGCGGAGCATCCTCAAACCGACGTTTTATGGCTCGGTGCAGAAAGATCGGATGCATGAAGATTAATGGTAGCGACTTTGCACCGTAAGTTTCCTATCTCGCAATCCGTTCGCACAATTAACCTCGGAACCAATCAGCCATGAACTCGATGAAGCTACGGGCGGCTGATGGGGAGAGGAAACGGTTAGGAAGTACCGCGTGAAGCGGCAGAGAGCGCGCGGTCCAGTTCATCATGATCTGCTGCAATCTCCCTTCGCGAAGATCGTGCTCGACCAGGAACAAAGGCGCAAACACCGGCCCCAATCCGCGCCGTGCAAGTTCGAGCAAGATTCCGATGTCCGAGGCGCTTACTCTGCCGGTCAGCGCAACGCTCACCTTCTGTCCGGCCGCATCCTTGAGTGTAATCCGGTTCGGGCGAGCCGTCTGCGTGTAAATCAACACCTCATGGCATTCCAGTTCCTCAGGTGAGACGATATCCGGCGCGCCGGCAAGATAGCCGGGTGCCGCGACGAGTACGAGAGGGAACTCCGCCAACTTCCGCGCCGTCATAGCGCTGTCAGGCAACGCTCCGAGCCGTAGTGCCACGTCGTAACCCTCGCCCACGATATCGGCTACGCGCTCCGTCAGATCAAGCGCGAGGGAAACGCCAGGGTATTCCTTCAGATATGCATCGAATGCCGGACCAAGAGACGCATTGGCGAAGGCCAGTGGCGCGGCAACCCGCAGAAGACCCGTCGGGCTGGCTTGCAATGTTGCGGCCATCGCCTCGGTACTAGCGATTTCGTCGAGGATCGCAGTACAACGACCCAGATAAGCATCACCCGCCGCGGTCAGGCTGAGCTTGCGGGTGGATCGGTTCAACAACCTGACACCAAGCCGCTTCTCCAGCGCCCTGAGGTGCCGGCTTGCCATCTCGGACGATAATCCATGGTTGCGTGCAGCCGCGGCTAGACTCCCCTGCGCCACCGCGTCGCGGAAGATCGTCATGCTAGTCAGCCTGTCTAACGCCATCATCAACTCTTGTGCACCAATGTTTCCATTAGGTGCCGGATTATCACCCTGAGGTCGATTCTTTATCTTGAGACTGCGCCAATCGAACAGGAGACCGAGATGTCTAATTATATCAACACCCGCAACGCCAGGATCCATATTACCAACGAGGGACGCGGTGATGTCGCTCTGGTCTTTCTGCATTACTGGGGCGGCAGTGCACGCACTTGGCATCATGTAACCAAGGGACTCGCGGGATTAACCAACTGCATCGGGATCGACCTGCGTGGTTGGGGCAAGTCCGAGGCCCTGGATGGGCGTTACGACCTAGGAGCCATGGCGGAAGACGTAACAGAAGTGATCTCGGCGCTCGGGTTAAAGCGGATAATTCTCGTTGGCCATTCTATGGGTGGCAAGGTCGCGCAGATCGTGGCGACGGGTTTGGCCGCGACAGCCAAGGCGCTGATCCTCATCGCCCCATCTCCCGCGACAGGCATGCACGTACCAGCAGAAATCCGTGCGCAAATGCTTGCGTCGTACCAAAGCGCAGAGGGCGTGGCCCAGGCCTTAACCATTCTCGCTCATCGCCCACTGTCCGAGACGGACCGCACGATGGTTTTCGAGGACACTCTCGCAGGCGCCGACGGTGCAAAGCGGGAATGGACGGAGACCGGGATGATCGCTTCGCTGCAGGAGGACATCTCGGCGATCACCATGCCTGTCCGCATTCTGGTGGGTGACGAGGACAAGGTCGAGCGGGTTGAGGATTTGCGACGTATCTACGCGGAGTTACTGCCGCACGCGGAGTGGGACGTCCTCTCCAACACGGGCCATCTTTCGCCCCTTGAGAACCCGGAAGCAATCATTATCGCTTGTCAAAATCAGCTTACTCAGTTGACAGCTATTACCTGAAGGGATCGAAGCACCCTTGATTGATACGCTTGGCCTGTAATGTCTGGCATTTGGCATATTGATTGACGGTTCTTATGGGGCGTTTCTGATCTGCGTTCTGAGCAGATCGGTGGCTGTTCCCCGCTAGATAGCTATGCTGTGGTGCTGATGTGCCCTAGGAAGATGAGGCAGCGCATGTTGTAGATGGAGGATTCGCCCCTTCCCCTTTTCAACCGATCAAGAATCATAAGCCATTGATATTATTATGCAGCAAGCGTGCTTAAAAAGAGTTTTTCGAACCCTCCATTTGCAGCAAAGTGAAACCTTCTTCAGGAATGGTTGCCAGAAGATCGTGGACCGGATCTACGATGATTTCCCGTGCAGTCTCACCCAACCGGTCGGAGGCCGAAACCCACAACGCAAAGCGTGCGTATCGCACAAAACCTTCACAATTCACGTGTCGAATACTGCACTAAGCTGCGAAATTATGGCTCTGCGTCCGTTATGCCATCTGAAGTACGCCGAAACGGCTGCAGCCGGTCCGTTAAATAGAGACGGTGCATTCGTCGCAATTCATCAGGCGCACCCGGCATCGTGGGGGCGTCCTTCGCCAGCATGCTGCGCAGCACTTTCATAGTGTTTAGAACGACCGCAGCAATATCTCTCGCCAGTGCGTCCTCCAACTCTGGCGCACAGACACGCAACGCTGCCGCAATTCCGACTATGGCATGTCCTCGTGCACGATCACGGATCTCCATGTTGTCAGTCCGTGCCTCCATCAGCGCAGACAGGGATTTCACGCGAGGATGAAGCGTGACAAGCAGTTCGATCAGAACGTCTGCCAGAGCGTCCGGGGATAGTGTGGCGGCACGTTTGGCGAGTGCCGCGTATTCGTCTTCCAGAACGGCGATATGCCGCTGCACAAGAGCGTCCGCCACAGCCTCCTTGTTCGGAAAGAAGCGATAGAGCGAGCCGATCTTCGCCCCGGCGCGCGCGGCGATCTCCGCCATAGTCGTCGCCTCGTACCCTCGTTCCGCCATGAGGCCGGACGCGACCTCCAGTAATTCCTCAACGCGCTGACGCCCAGCCGCGCGCTGCGGTTGAAGAGATGTCCGTTTACCCCTTGACGAATTTGAGTCCATTCTCAAATAATGCTCCTGCTTGAGTGCCTACTCAACTTACTAACGTTTCCACGTGTTCCGGACAACGGTTCGGGATGGCGGTCGAACGTCAACAGGGAAGGTCTTGCCATGATTTCACTTCCAGTCACCAGGACGGCCCTCGTCCTGATCGATCTCCAGAAGGGCATTACAGGACTTCCCCTGGCTCCGACACCGGGTGCTTTTATTGTTGAACGATCGAAAGAACTTGCCGCGCGCTTCCGGGCAGCCGGAGCGCCGGTCATCTTGGTGAATGTAGCGTTCGCGCCAGATTTCGCCGATGCCGTGCATGCGGTCGTCGATCGCTCCTTTTCACCGCCTGGCGGCTTCGCACCAGACTGGGCTGAACTGGTCGACGGGCTTGCCGAACCAACCGATCTGCGTGTCACGAAGCGGCAATGGGGTGCCTTCTACGGCACGGATCTCGATCTTCAGTTAAGACGACGCGGTATCTCGACCATTGTGCTGGGCGGAATCGCGACCAATCTGGGCGTGGAATCTACCGCCAGGGCGGCTCATGAGCATGGATATAACGTCGTGCTCGCCACGGATATCATGTCCACATTCACCGAAGAGATGCAACGCTTTGCCTGTGAGGAGATTTTCCCCCGCCTTGGCCGTGTGACGACGAGCGAGGCGATCGCGCTGGATGCGTAAGTCCATGGCGGATGTCTGCGCGTCTCGCGGTTCCCAGCGAGATCGTTTATGAAGAAGATCAGCGGTCGTCCGTTCTGATCGGTGACCGCATGGAGCTTGGTATTCATACCGCCTTTGGTGCGACCGATCAGGCGGCCTGGCCCCCCTTTTTTAGCCGCAGGCTCGAAGCCGTGCGGTGCGCCTTGAGATACGTCGCATCAATCATGATCGTTTGAGTCTCGGCTTTCGCAGCAGACAGGCCATCCATTATTCGCATGATAACGCCCATGTCTCTCCAACGTTTCCAGCGGTTGTAGAGCGTCTTGTGGGAGCCGTATTCCCAGGGCGCATCACGCCAGAACAGACCATTGCGGTTCACGAAAATGATTCCGCTCAACACGCGGCGGTCATCAACACGGGGTCTGCCGTGGCTCTTTGGGAAAAAGGGCCGCAGACGATCCATCTGTTCATCCGTCAGCCAAAACAGGTCGCTCATCTCCAGTCTCCTCGCAGAGCCTGAATCAGATTTCCACGATCAAATCAATGGGTCCTGAGCCTAGTGAGATAGGGTGAACGACCCCTTCAGGGCCGCCCCGATCCTGCTTTTCTTCTGCCCTTCAAACCACCCACGGGTCAGTATCGAAAAGATGGAAAAGACTGGCCTTTCCCTCCTTGCTCGCCTTCCTTTTCAAAACCCTGCGTTCCTGACGGGCCTTGCGCCTTTTCTTCTCCTCAGCCTTCCAGCAATCCCGCAGGACAGCACGCAGTTCGGGACACTGTGCGCCGATCTGACCATAAGCCTGACGCCGGAAGCGGGCCACGCCGCCGAAGCGGTCGATACCTGTCAGCAGGGTGCTCCTTCCGATCCCCGGATAGAAGATCACGCCGAGGCCATCCTGCGCATCGGGTGTTGAGGGCAGCCGGAGGAAAAGAGTGGCGAAGCCATCCGAAGTCTGAACCCATCCGGGCGCTGGCCCTGCCAGTTGCCGTAACGGCATCAGGTCAAAGTCGGGGCAGTTCTCGGCTATGGCAGCCGAGAGAGGCGGAGACCTGTGCCAGAAGCTGGCGCTACAGCCCGCCCAGTCTCTCGAAGGATCCGTTGGAAACAGGATTGAGAAAACGGTGATGAGTTCTGCCTCATAGACAAGCTGGCCGCCCTGCCATTTGGCGAAGCTCGGATCATCGAAGCAGTCGAAATATTCCATCCCCCGGGTACTGACGTCGGGATACTCGTCTGACAGTCCGTCTCCATGATGAAGGAAGGGCGTGCCGATGCCGTTTTCGAGGGTCATCACCAGTGTGGTGTCGTCTTCCCAAGTCATCTGATCCGCTGCGCAGGTCCGGTAAGCGCGCTCTTCGGCGATCTGGCGCAGACGATCCTGCGGCCCGGTGAGCGTGAAGACTGTTGTGACGGAAGTAGCCACGGAAAACATCCTTTTCTCTTTTCAGATGCTTTCCCGCAGGCGTAGACGGCTGGACGGGACAATGGCGCGCCCTCCAGGGCGCGGGCCGCGTGCGGCCGAACCATTGTGGCGGCCGGACGGCCTGTGGCTGACCCTGTCTCTCTCCTGTCCCACGCTCTACTCTTCACGTCCCGACCCGCCCCCGGCTTCTTTCGTGCCGGCTTGCTGCGCGGTTGTCAGAAGGCGCGCAGATGCTGGCCACCCCACGGCCCGCTCTCACATCGCGCGATGACAGAGTGCAGAGATCCATTGTCATGACCCGGGATAGCCATGCACCATCGCATTTCCAAGTCAGCCCGTTCTGGCTGTCATCCCCACGACGAGCTTCGGCTGATCGTCTGCCTGCTTTTTGAAGATGGAACGGTCTTTGTCGGACAGAGCCTTGTCCGCACGTTGCAAACCTACCTCAAGCGCACGGGGACCCTTTTCCGCTCCGTAGGATCGTTTCAGCGTTACGACCTGCACGCCTTCACGATCGGGGATGCGCCCCCGAATGATATGGTTTTTCTCTGGGCCTACCACCTGTCCCGACACGGCGTGCGCCTTCGAACCCTGAGCGACCCCGAAGCCATCGTTGATCCGCTTGCGCCGCTGGCGTTACAGAAGCGCGAATGGAGCAGTTACAGCGCCCGTACCCGGAAAGTGCTGTTCCCTGCCGTCCTGAAGCAGGCTCTCGCTTTGCGGGGAGAATGGCGCGGCAGCCGTATTGTTGCCTATTGCTGCATCCTGTCTCAGGGCGCATTCGTCCTTGGCAGTACACCTCTTCTCGATGAGGAATCTTTCAGACTGGACGACTGGCTTCCCGGGGTTGGAACCCATCATCTGTGGAGCCACGTTTATGAGGCGGAGGTCAACAGTCAGGCGGCATATCAGGAGGCGGAGGCCGCTTTGGGCCTCTGGCGTGAAACACTCGAAAACATGGGCGGCCGGGAGACGTGGTACCGTGAGCACATGTTTTATACCAGCTTTCCGGAAACGGGAGAGCTTCACCTTCCAGATACCGAACTGCTTCTGTCCCTGCCACCCTCTCTGCTGGCGGGAATCTCATTCTGCCTTGAGCACTGGCCCATGGGTCTCAAAGACACACGACTGCCGCTCGACAACCAGTCTGCACCCCTCGTCTTCCCCGGATTCCTCAAGTGCGAAAACGAGAACCCGAGTGACTGGGAGAGTGTGGCCCGCTCCCAGCAGGATACTCTGGAAGTCATACAGACATATGTCGAGGATATGGGGGCGATGTTTGAAGGAACACTCGCCAGACAAAAGGCGCTTCATGACCAGATGAAGGTGTTATCCAGAACTGTTCTCGAGGCCACAGCGCTGATGGTCAAGCTCCACGCGGCCTCCCGCCCTGATGATATCTGATCAGCCTTCCCGCACGAAGAAATTGACCTCCCTCGGCCAAGCGCTATTCGAAAAGCGTGGCGAGGAGACGTTTTCAGGCGCGCGTGTTGGGCCTCTCTCCTTTTGAGAGGTTATACCCGACTTCCTCCTGTCTCACGCGCATCCCGCTCCTTTTGCCTCTCACTGCCTCCAAGAGCAGCATCTGCCTGAAGATAAAGGGCCTCAACCACACACAGCCCCTCTTCTCTCCGGTTTTCTGTAAAAAGCCTGTCTGCGACGTCGGCCAGAAGCTTCATAGGGGAAGTCTCAGACGGGGCGGCAAGGGCTGCGGGCGGGAGCGGGAGAGGCATCATGGCAGAGTGTTCCGAAGATTAAGGTTACGGGATGTCATGGGTGACCGGCCGGGCATGGGCTGATATCCCTGAACCGGCTGCGCAACGGTGCGACGAATGGCGAGCAGATCATCAAAATAGGTGATCGCGTGCCGCACCAGGTCAGGATCAAACGCGCCACCCGCCTGCTCCTGAAGACAGGCTTTCACCTGCCGCGGAGACCGCCCTGTTTTATAGGCCCGGGCGGAGAGCAAGGCGTCGATCACGTCGGCGAGGCCGATGATGCGGGCGGCCAGGGGAATGGCCTGACCCTTCATTCCGAACGGATAGCCGTCACCGTCATAGCGTTCGTGATGCAGAAGCACGACCTCATAAACGAGGGTCGGGATATCGGCTGACAGATGATACAGCGCTCCGAGACCAAGCGACGGATGCTGTCGCATCACCAGCATCTGACGGGCGTTAAACCGACCCGGATAATTCAGGAGACTGTCGGGCAGGAGCAGTTTGCCTGCATCGTGCAATCGGCCCGCCAGTTCAAGCGCGCTCGACGATAATCCGCTCCCCGTCAGATGGCCGAGCAGGCCGGCGAGGCGCCCGACCCTCTGGCCGTGTCCGTCATCTCCTTGGGCAATCTGTGCCAGGAGAGAAACAAGAGGCGGGCCCTGCCGCCGATAGGACGCAGGCAGTTTCACCACCTCTTTCAGGAGTGTCTGCAGTTCAGGCATCTTTCCTCTACCGGTTGTGTAAGATCACTCTAAGCGCGGCCAATGTGAGTCCGGTTATCCCGGATGGATCAGACCGCGGGCGAGGCCGCCAAGAGCCAGAGCGACGCAGGTGAAGAGGAACTTGATCCCGCTCGCGCGGCGCGGCCCACGTCCGGGCAGGATCCCGGCCGTCCTTTCGGCGAGTTTCACAAGACCCAGGGTGACGCAGGCCAGAAGCATCCATTGCCAGAGCGACAGCGTGACGACCGGCTGGCCCAGTCCGGACAGATGCCATTCCCCCTGCCCTGCCAACTGGTCCAGACCGAGAAATCCATCCGCCGCATTCGTCAGAAGAAACAGACTGACCCCAGCCAGACACCTGGCGCCACAGACCCGACGCGGCACCGTCCCAACAGCGCGAGCCGGTCCCAGAGTGGAGATGTAACGAACACTGGTGACGCACGTTGGGGTCCAGTCCGTAAACAACGGTGCGGGCACGATCAGAACCGATCCAGCAAAAGTCTGGAGAGAGAAAGCAGGCAGAGCACCAGACCGAGACTGGCAAATACCACTCCCCGCCTCCGCTCAAGCCCGTAGTCGCGTCCATCCTCGCCGATATCGGGAACGCCCGGTCCCATCATGGATGCAACGCAGCCACCGAACATAAAAACGGGTCCCATGACAGCGCCAAGCCGGGGAACCACAAAGGCAAACAGAAGCAGGCCCACACTTGGCCAGCAGACCAGAATCTCACCTGCGGCTTCGGCGATGCGGCGGCGCGGTGGGGCATCTTGCATCAGGTCACATTCCCAGGGCACGGCGGTAGATCTGCAAAAGGGTTTCCTGAGCCTCGAGTTCTCCGGGCTCCTGCTTGCGCAGGCGGATGATCGTTCGGATGACCTTGACGTCAAACCCGGCCGACTTGGCTTCGGCAAAGATGTCCTTGATGTCACCACTCAGCGCCTTGCGCTCTTCTTCCAGGCGCTCGACCCGCTCGATAATGGAGCGCAGCCGGTCGGCGGCGATGCCGCCTGCGACGACAGCCTGATTGTCCTGAGAGTCCTCAGGAGGCGAAACGCGTTGCAACATGGGTCAACCTTTCAGGGATCGGATGAGTAACAGATGGGTGAAAGGGGGCGGGGCAGATCGCGATGACCGTCTGCCAGCGCTTCGAGCCAGCGGGACTGCCTTTCCGGAAGATGTCCCTGTTCTTCGATAAGGCGGCGAAGGGCGGTCCGGTGTTCGCCGAGGCGCTCTGCAAGCGTGCGTTCAGACCAGCCAATGGTCATGAGAGCACTGGTCATCGCGTAACCATTCAGTGGAGGCCGGTTGCCCGCGGGAGGCACAGCCCGGGCCAGTGGGTGGCTCAGTCGACGATGCAACATCCCAAGGGCCGCAAGCCACCTGAGGAAGTCAGGATCAGGAATGCTATGCCCCGATTGCCAGCGCAGGATCCGGTCCTTTGAAACGCCGGATCGGCGGGACGCCTGACGCACGCCCCAGCCGATAGCGGAGAGCTCGCCTGCGATGGACAGCGCCGCTCGCCTGTGCCCTGGACGAACGGACCGTGAATCCACATGTCCTGCCTTCGGTTGCCCACAGTGCTGTCCACCGCTTTGGGGGATAACCCGAAAACGCAACGCCTCAGCCATGCCGGGCGATGTCAGTAAAGGTCCGGTCCTGTGCACCCCGGCGAATGTGTTTGGCCATATGAGGCGAGACAATCCGGTAACGGTTGGGGCGACGCGGATCCAGTCGCTCCTCGATCAGCCCCGCCCGCTCCAGAGCCGCAAGTGACTCACGCACCTCACCGACGGAGAGGCCGAGCCATGTCGCGATTTCGCTGGCGGTTTCATGTTCGGTCAGGGACGCAAAGACAAGATCCTCGATGGGCGAGGTTTTCACCGTTCGCGTGGCTGGCATCCACGGCACCCGGGCATAAACACTGTGACCCAAAGCCGCGATTTCGCCAGCCTGGGCGAGCGTCGTCAAAGCCATCGGCAGAGCACCCGCCTGCTCGGGCGTCAGGTTCGCGCGGAGTTCAAGGACATTATACGGCCCGCGGTTCAGACAGGTCCGGACGTGCTGGAGAACCGACTGATAGACTTCACGCTGCATCTCTGCCTTGAGCTTGCGAAAGACCCGCGCCTTCGGTTGATGACCGCCAAATTTCACTGTGATGCCCCGTCGTCTGTAGCCGTCGGGATATTCTGCCGGAGACTGTTGTGAGTGCAGTCACGCAACGTCACCATTGGCCTGCCGCCTTCATGCAGTCATAGGCGTTCCGGAGGTTGAATAGGCCGACAGCCACCCAGACCGGAACGAAGACAAGGACATGCCAGCGCGGCATGAAGGCTTTCGTCTTCCACACGCGCATGACGTCCATCACAAGAACGGAGATAGCCAGAGAGAAAAGGATCGCCTGTGCAAGCATGGTCCAGACCATCCGGACGTCCAGCGGGAAAAAGAGCCAGCCGAACCCGAGGAGCATGGTCGCCGAAAGAACCATGCTGCCAAGCATCCAAGAGGAAGACAGTGGGAGAGAAAGTGTTGATTCGGGCAGATCTGGCTGCCCAAGAGAAAGAGAGTGCTCGGTCATACCGCGCAGTATGACGACAGCGTTTGTGAGTGCAGTTCTGCGAAGGGACCGGATGAGGTTGAAACGACAGACCCTACTGGCAGGCCTCAGGCCTCCAGTCCGAGACCTGACGCTTTGTAACGCTGCGTTGGAAGAAGCCGCACCACAGCATTTCCCTCAGCATCCGAAAGTTACAGCAAGTTTCGGACGACAAAGCCACAGACGCCGTAATGGCACTGCCGGTTCCAAATCCCAAAGCCATGCTGGCCAACCGGCGCTATGACAGCGACAGCTTCCGCCTACATGTCGGTCATAAGAAGAGCCGTTCCAGTTTCCGTAAAGCGGACGGTCGGCAATAGTTCTCGTTATCCGCTGATGTCCTCCTCCAGACTTCTGATTGCTGCATCTGCAGCTGATCAGGAGAACATATCATGGAAAAGAAAACGCGTTTTCCATCACCGACGCTGACGGCGTCCGTACCCTGGAATGCAGGAAAAATGGTTGGCGCCAAGCGGGCGCTCAAAGAAAAGCACGTATGGGCTATTCGGTTTTGGCTGGGGAGCGAACAGCGTGTCAGAGACAGAGCTTTGTTTGATCTTGCTCTCGATAGCAAGCTCAGGGGCTGCGATCTTGTCCGCCTTCGTATCGGCGACATCGTGACCAGCGGTCAGGTGCGTCATCGAGCCGTGGTTGTCCAGCAAAAAACCCGGCGACCTGTGCAGTTCGAGATTACGGAAACAACGCGGGAAAGCGTGCGGGCGTGGCTGGAGCATCGAGGTGGCGGCTTGAATGAGTATGTTTTTCCTAGCCGCCTAAGCGCCAAAGCTCACCTGAGCACAAGGCAATACGCCCGGCTTCTGGATCAATGGGTTCAGGCGGTGGGACTGATCCCCGGTGAATATGGAACTCATTCACTCCGCCGGACAAAGGTTGCCATGATTTATAAACGAACCGGTAATATCCGGGCCGTGCAGATTCTGCTGGGTCATACAAAGCTGGATAGTACAGTTCGATATCTTGGGGTGGACGTCGAGGACGCTCTGGCACTGTCTGAAGCTACGGATCTCTGAAATCGAATATGTCTCGGAAATTCTCTACCTCCTCCTTCTGTGTACATGTTATGATGACACATAGGGAGGAGACCATGAGTCAGCATCTTTCAGATAACTTGCCGTCCCCACAAAAAATCGGTGTTCGGGAATTCCGGGGAAACCTGACAACGTATCTGCGCCAAGTCAGACAGGGCAGGACGATCCTCGTGACGTCTCACGACCAGGTTGTGGCTGAACTGCGGCCACCAGCTCCTTCCTATCGCCCTCGCCGTCAGCCAGGAGCTCTTCGAGGACGGATCAGAATGAGCGAAGATTTTGATGAGACACCACCGGATATTCTTGAGAGCATGGAATGCAACTTGTGAAGGTTCTGCTTGATACGCATGCGTTGCTGTGGTGGCTTTCGGACTCCGACCGGCTGGGTGAGACTGCACGGGAAATCATCGCAGATCCGGCCCACGATATTCTGGTGAGTATCGTGTCACTCTGGGAGATTGCGATCAAAATCCGTATTGGAAAGCTGGATGCGGATATGAATGATATTCTGGCAGCCATTCCTGCGGAAGGTTTCTCTCTGCTACAAATACAGCCTGAACACCTGCAGATCCTGATGTCTTTGCCTCTGCATCATCGTGATCCGTTTGACCATCTCTTGATGGCGCAGGGACAAGCTGAACATGCCACGTTTCTTTCAGAAGATGGACAAATGGATCATTATCCCATCAAGCGGATACGTTGTTCGTGATTGCTAATCTGGATAAAATCTATGATTAGAATAAATGAATTAATATTAAATATAAATAAAATTTACTTCGTGTATTTTCGACTAATTATAATTTATCCGTAAAATAATATTCTGTTTATTTGATTCACGCCTTAAAATTATTTTAATTTCTTAAGACACTCTTTGAAAAACATCTTCCCTTATCAAGATGTATGTTTCTGGATCGCTTGGGCCGATCTGGAAGTTATGAATTCGTGAAAATCTCTTTATTGATACATTATATCAGTACTGCAGTGATTATCATAAGTGTTGTTTCTTATGCTCGGGCAGAGACTCTCCACGATGCGATACAAAGGGCATGGAAAAACGATCCTAATCTTTCATTTTTTCATATCGATGCCCTATCTTCAAAGAAAGAAGTAAAAGCGGCCCGATCTTGGTTCCCAGACAGTCCGATGATTACGGGGGAATATCTCGACGATCATTTCATCGGTAGTAAAGTTGGTTACACAACGTACCAAGGAGGTATTAATTTCCCTCTGTGGTTGCCAGGTCAAAGCCGTGCTCTGTCAAACGAAGCTCTTGGGAATCAGGCCGTAGCAGAGGCTAGAGCACAAGTTCAGAAATTGGTGACCGCTGTGCGCATCGTCACATTGACGAGCCAGGCTACCCTGCAAAGAGAGACCGTTAGAAACCTTCGCCACGCTGACGTACTTTTAGGGAATATCGCTCATGTGACAGCAGTCGCATATCAGAAGGGCGAATTATCTGGATCCGACAATGACGCAATTATTGCCGAGAAAGAAGAACTCGAAGGTAAAATTTCTGACGCCTCTCAATCTCTAGAAAGTCTTCAATCAGACATCCAAGCGTTAACGGGCTCTGATGAAATTCCCGATCTTTTGTCGCTTTCGGGGCATATTTTAGAAGGTCGCAATATGGCTCTGGATATTGAAAAAGATCCAAGAGTCAGGTTGGCTGAAGCCATTAGAAAACTTTCCAAAGCTTCTTACGCTGTCGTTCGTCATTCTCAAATCCCTAACCCCCGGATTGGTGTGATGGTAAGTCGGCAAGAGCAGTATGAAAGTCCCTGGGATACCCAAGTAGGGGTTCAGCTCCAGATTCCTCTCCCAAGCTCCGCACGAAACACACCTAGAGAAATGAAGGCGGTGCGCGCTATGGCGGCGGCTGATCGTGATACCATTCTGGCACGTAGAAAAGTCCAAACCGAATACCGACAAATCCATGCTCGCTTTCGTTCTTCACTCACAACTTTGCAGCACAATAAAGCGACAAATGCCGCACTACAGAAGCGTGCAGACGATTTGGAAAAGGCTTGGAAGATGGGTGAAGCGCCCATCATAGAATATCTTCGTGCGCGCCGTAGTGCACTGGAATCCCAGCAACGAGCCTCTCAGGCAAATGTCGTCTGGCACACTGCCATGATCAGAATGATGCTCCTGACAGGAGAGACCCCGTGAAAAAATCTATCTTTGTATCTGTCCTGTTGGGCATGAGTTTTTTGTGCTTTCCTAGCGTAGGCATGGCTGAAAAGACTGTTCAGATTTCGCCGAATGCTTTTAAAGCGGAAAATCTTGTGATCTCTACGGCGGTAGCCGGAACACTGTCTGATCATGTGGATGTTCCGGCCTATGTCGCACTTGATGAGCGCCATGTCGCCCGTATCCACCCAGTCGGAAGCGGCCGTGTTCAGGAAGTATTTGTAACGCCAGGAGAGAAAGTTCAGAAAGGAACACCTCTTTTCAAGTACGAAAATTTTAGTCTGGCTGATCAAGAACAAAGAGTTAACGAGGCGCAGGCGGCTTATCAACAGGCCCGAGCGCAAGAAAGCAATGCGACAGATACTTATAAACGCGGGCGCGCCTTGGAGGGAGGCGTGGTATCTTCCGGTGAAGTAGAGCGACGTTTCTCATCGTTTAAAGTGGCACGTGAATTGCTTCGTCAGAGACAGGCGGAGTTAAATACGGAAAAACAACGTCTCGCACGGTATTCAACACAATTGGAAAAAGGAGAAGGCCTTGTTTCTACTGTTACCTCTCCGATTAACGGTGTTATTCGTACGATTTCAGTGACTCAGGGAGAGGATGTTTCGAATACAGCTTTACCAGCTATTGAAATTGACGACCTCTCGCAAGTTTGGGTCATCTCGCAGGTTGATCCACAGAAAGCTGGACAATTGGCTTCTGGAGGGCAGCAGATAACATACATCTCTGCAAATCAGGCTCCTATTCCTTCAAATATTACTCTTATCGAGGCCAGTATCGATCCCAGAACCAGACATGTTCTGGTGCGCAGCCTTGTAACAAATCCTGATATGATTTTGCGCCCTGATATGCTTGTAAAAACTCGTTTGATGACAAGAAATCGTGTCTCCGGTGTTCTTGTTCCAGAAGTCGCCATTCAGACACTGAATGGCGAAAACTGTGTCTTTGTTCAAAAGTCAGATCATGAATTTGTCCCGCGGAATGTGACTGTCGCGACTACTCTTGAGGGAAAGGCTTTGGTGACAGAGGGGATCAAGGCTGGGCAAAAAATCGTCTCTCAAGGCAGCTTTGTCATGAAGTCACAATATCTTCTGGCGCCGACGCCTGATCATTCCGAAGCACAGGACTAGATCATGAATTTCTTTTTGCATGTCGTCAAAGGCCGGAAAGGAATTTTGGGCTGTATTCTTCTTCTAATGGTGGCAGGTCTTTTCGATCTTCGCTCTCTTCCCGTAGAGCCAGTTCCAGATATTTCGCCACGTCAGGTCCTCGTCTCCATTCAAGCACCTGGATTACCGACTGAAGAGGTGGAGAAGCTCGTTACATTTCCCATTGAAACGGTGCTGTCGGGGGTTGTCGGGCTAAAAAATCTAAGATCGGTCTCCCGCACAGGCGTGTCGGTTCTGTATCTGCAATTCGATGACAACACGAGTATTTATCGCGATCGGGACCTGGTGTCCCAATTTCTGGATCAGGCAAAAAATACCATTTCAGTTCACGGCCTCTCCATTAGCATGGGGCCAATGGCCACAGGCATGGGTGAAATCATGCAACTGGAGATAAAAGGGAAAGGCCATTCTCTTACAGATCTGAACCGTATTCTGAACTGGTCTGTTGTGCCTAAGCTGCGACTGGTTCCTGGGGTGGTGGATGTTAACGTCAATGGTGGCGCGTCGGAGACCTACGAAGTCGCGCTCGATCCAATGGCCATGCGTCGGTTCAATGTGTCCGTTTCAGATGTTTTCAAAGCTGTCGATACCGGCAATGAAGCTGCGGGTGGTGCGTGGATAGAGCATAACGATGAGCAGCACATTATTGTGGGGCGTTCACTTATCGATGACCTCAAGGAACTGGGAGAAATTCAGGTCAAAAGTGGTCCAAACGGAGAAGTTGTTCATATCCGGGATATTGGCACTGTCCGCAAGGGAGCTCTGCCAAGGCTAGGAGCTGTGACACGGGACGGTAAAGGGGAGGCTGTCAATGCAGTTGTGCTGTTGCAGGAAGGCGCGAGTGCGCGGGACACACTTAACCGGATCAATACGATTCTTCCCAAAATCCAAAAAACCCTTCCAGAGGGTATCACCCTAGAGCAGTACTATAGCCGCACGACGTTGACAGATGTGACGATTGACACCGTTAAGGAAAACCTTGCGCTAGGGGCACTGCTTGTTCTGGTAGTATTGCTAGTTGTTCTTGGAGACTGGAGGGCGTCTCTGGTCATCATGTCCATCATCCCTTTTGCTTTATTGGCTGCAATGGTTGGAATGCATCATCTCGGCATTTCGGCCAATCTCCTGAGTCTTGGTGCCATTGATTTTGGGATGATTGTTGATAGCGCACTGGTGATTGTTGAAGGCGTTCTTAGTATTTCCATTGTGGCCGGACTGACTCTGCAAGAGCGCGTAGCCAAAGTAACAACATCCGTCGCGCGACCAGTCATTTTTGCTGTTTGCATCATCATGCTGGTTTATCTGCCGATCCTGACGTTGGCAGGTGTCGAAGGCCGGATGTTTCGGCCAATGGCGGAAACAATCATCCTGGCATTGCTGGCGTCTTTGGTGTTCGCATTTCTGGGCGTGCCCGCATTATGTGCGATGATCATGAAGAGCCATTCTGGAAGCGTTCAAACAAAGAATGTTCCTGAAGGGCATGGACATGATGGCAGTATTGAGAGCCACGACACGCGCTTTATTGCCTTTTTGCGGCGAGGATTCAACCCGGCAGCGCGATACTGCCGCACGCATACAAATCAGATATTTATAGTTGCAGTCGGCATTTTGCTGATGTCTGTCTTTTTGGCGACGCGCCTTGGAGGAGAATTTATTCCCCAACTCCAAGAAGGTGATCTGATTGTCACGTCAACACGCCTTCCGGCGATTTCATTGGGTGCTTCCATCCGAGAAGTTACTGCAATCGAGAAGACGCTGAAAACGTTTCCTGACATACGAACAATTGTGAGTAACACGGGCACGTCTGCCATTCCGACAGATCCATCGGGCGTAGAGCAGACTGACAGTTATGTTCTGCTCAAGCCACGATCAGAGTGGAAGACCGCTCATTCTCAGGAAGGGTTGATTAGAGCGTTTGACGCGGCACTGCGCCAAAACAATCCTGGCTCGCTTTTTTCGTGGAGCCAACCCATTCAGATGCGCATGGATGACATGCAGGCAGGAGTTCGCTCGCAAATTGCGATTGGCATTTATGGCCCTGATATCCGCACGCTCCAAGCTCTGGCAAAGCAGACGGCGGACATTGTCAGCAAAATCAACGGTGCTGCGGATGTCGCTCCTCAGGACGTTGGGACCATTCCATACCTTCATATTGATGTAGACCGAACAACTGCAGGTCGGCTTAATGTGGATACAGCGACTATTCTTGATGTTGTTGAGTCATTAGGTGGACATGTCGGGTCGCCGGTCTCGACCGGTGACGCTTTAATTCCGACCGAAGTACGAATTGATGCTCCGCAAAGGCGTACTCTTGATGATATCAAACGCCTCCCGGTTGCTACACGTGATGACCAGATGGTTGAACTATCTCAGGTCGCTAAAATTACGCTGAATGATGGGCCAGCAGCCATCCGCCGCTATCAGGGAGAGCGACGGATGATGGTGCAGGCGAACGTACGCGGGCGTGATATGAGTTCGTTCGTGCAGGAAGCACAGAAGACCGTTGCCCAGAAACTTAAACTGCCCCACGGATATCGTGTTGAATGGGGGGGGCAGTTTCGCAACCTCCAGTCTGCTGTTTCTCGATTGGAGATCGTCGTACCGATTACCTTAGCTCTTATCTTTTTTCTGTTGGTGTTCGCCTTTGGAGATGTTTGGGTGGCCGGTTTGGTCTTCCTAAATCTACCATTCGCGGCCACCGGGGGGATTTTGGCGCTAACGGTGAGAGCCCTGCCGTTTAGTGTCTCCGCTGGGATTGGGTTTATCGCCCTGTTCGGCGTGGCCACCTTAAATGGCGTAGTCCTTGTTTCCTGTATTCGGGAAAAACGAGCAGCAGGGTTGTCGGCGCGTGTTGCCAGCCAGGAGGCTGCCGAGGAACGGTTCCGCCCCGTCATGGCTACGGCGACGGTAGCCTGTCTGGGTTTCTTTCCTATGGCATTTTCAATGAGCGAAGGGGCTGAAGTCGAAAAGCCATTAGCCACCGTTGTTATCGGTGGTTTGCTATCTTGTACGGCTTTAACTTTGCTTGTTCTTCCGTCTCTTTATGTAAAATTATCGGACTTTAGAGAAAAAGATAAAAAATAAACGTTACCAAATGAGAGAGAAGACAGGAATGTTTCCAATATTTCTTGATGCAGGGCGAGAAAAAAGTCAGACATACAATATGGATACCATCAGCCTCCTCGCTCTGCTTCTAAGTCTCTCGGCGGGGTTCAGTATTCTCAATCACCACACGTTGCGTCTTCCTGTGACGATTGGTGTACTGGTCTTCTCATTACTGGCCTCTCTGCTGGTTATGGTCCTGAATCCGTTGATACCGTCCTATGATCTTCAGGCTCTCCCGCGATCTGTTCTCGGAGCCATCAATCTTCCCATGGCCCTCCTGAATGGCGCGCTGTCCCTGCTTCTGTTTGCCGGGGCCACGCAGGTAGATGTCGGACATCTGCGCGCAAAGCTTGCCTCCGTGGCTGCTCTCTCTGTTCTGGGAACCGTTCTGGCTGTTGCCTTCCTGGCAATCGTGGCATGGTACCTTTTCCCTCTGTTAGGTCATACCGTTCCTTTCACATGGTGCATCGTCTTGGGGGCTATCCTCGCGCCGACTGATCCCGTTTCGGTTGTCGGGATGCTGAAACGTCTCGGACTGCCTGGCCCCCTGCAGGCTGTTTTCGCAGGTGAGAGTCTGTTCAATGACGGCGTGGGCGTAGTGATTTTCGGCGTCACGATAGGACTGGCGACCGGGGACAGCCAAGGAGTGACCGCCTCCGAGATTGCTCTGAGTTTTTGCCGCGAGGCGATCGGTGGCGGTCTGCTGGGCGCACTGACCGGATTGATTGCACTCCGTATACTTAAGGGACAGCGGGATCCGCACATTGATCTGCTGACGTCACTGGCGCTTGCGACCGGAACCTTCAGCATTGCCAACCAACTTGGCATGTCGGGTGCGATTGCCGTCGTGGTGGCGGGACTGTGCTTTGGCACAAGCTACAGCCATTCCGTTTTTGATGAGGCATCCCGCAAAGAACTCGACGTCGCATGGACACTCATTGACGAGGTGCTAAACGTCTTGTTGTTCATGCTGATTGGCTTTGAAATTCTTGAGATCACGCCGCATCTGTTTGCGGTGCTGGCGACACTTGCCGTGATACCGCTATCCATTGCCGTGCGGGCATTAAGCGTGCTGTTTTCAACGCTTCCGGTTCATCTCAGGCAATGGGAACGAGGGCGTGTTCTTGGTATCCTGACCTGGGGCGGTCTGCGTGGCGGCATCTCGGTTTCGCTGGCACTTGGATTACCGCCCGGAGAGTTACGGGAGCTGCTACTGCCTGTCTGTTACGGCGTGGTGGTGTTTACGATCATTGTCCAGGGGCTAACCATGGAGCGGGTTGCCTGTAGACTTTATCCGTCCTCTACGCTTGGACCTCAATAATACAGCCCTTATTATTTGAAGGGCAGCACCGCATGGAGGACAGTAATGCCCGATTTATCATGTTTTTCAACAGATAGCCGATATTCCGCTTAACCCTCGTCTTTCGGTGTCCGCAAGTGTCCAGTGGTCTACAGCTCCAAAGAATTATTATCAGCGCCGACCGTACTTTGTCACAGGCTCCCGAACCGGACGCGGGCGGCTTCGGTTACAGGTGTGAACAAACTAATGATAGTCCCCTCGGGGTCGCGGAACTGGAGCGTGCGGTTACCCCAAGGCAGCGTCTTGGGTTCGATCAGAAATTCCACCTTGCCTTTCAGACGCGTGAATTCAGCGTCCACGTCCTCGACCCTGAATTCAAGGATGGCCGTGCGATTGGCGCCTGGCTCAGCACTTCCTTCCATGAACAACGCCACTGTTTCGGTACTACCGATCGCAATTCTCGCACCAGAGGTTACGATTTCGGCAAACTGAGGCGCAAGCCATTCGGCAGAATGCCCGGTCACCAGCTCATAAAAAGCAACCATCGTAGTGATGTCGGCGGCAATGAGACGGATAGAGGCGAATGTCATCGGTAAGTTCCTATGCAGGTTGTGTTCCCCGCTTTTTGGCACAATCATGCTGACAGCATCCTGTCAGCATGATTGCAGAACCTTTGCGTAGCACCGATCGCCTTTTTCAGATCATCCAGATCCTGCGCCGGTCGTCTCGCCCCGTTACGGCGAGGATGCTGTCCGAGGAGCTGGAAGTCTCCATCCGCACGATTTATCGCGACGTCGCACATTTGATCGGCCAACGCGTCCCCATTTCAGGAGAAGCAGGCGTTGGGTACATTTTGGGGCCCGGATATGACATGCCACCCCTTGCACTGCTCCCGGCTGAGCTTGAAGCAATCATTCTGGGAGCACAGTGGGTGGCGGCCCATGGCGAAAAGGAACTGTCACGCGCCGCATTGGACGTGCTCACCAAGGTTAAAGCGGTTATCCCCCCGGCCTTGCAGCCGTTTATCAGTATTCCAAGCACAGCAACAAAGCTGCCGCTCGATGCATTACAAGGCAAAGATGACAGAGCGAGCCTTCGAGCGGCCATTCGTGCAGGAATGAAGTTACGCCTGCATTATCGGGATCAACAAGGCGAGGTCACCGAGCGTATAGTATGGCCAGTTGTTCTCGGTTATTCGGACATCACGTGCATGTTGATCGCCTGGTGCGAGTTGAGGCAGGGATTTCGTCACTTCCGTACGGACCGGATACACGCGGTAGAAATTTTGGATGAGAAAATAGGTGAGCCTCGCTCCCGACTGTTTCAACGCTGGAAAGCGCAACGCATAACGGCACTCGCTAAAATTACGACTGAAACCGGTTGATCGTTTCCCCAGTCCTGCCAGTTGAGGACATTAACATCGCTCGACACATATTTTAGGCGAGTAGAAACGTCTGCTATTTTACGTTCGAGCACGAATAACGGACATTCCGCTTTCCCCTAAACGGTCTGTCCGCTTAAGGAATGTGAAGCAGACATGCGGCGGGCGCCTCTTCTCGAACATACAGGAGGTTGGGAACGATTCCCGAAAGCCGGCATTAATCATCCGACGCTCTGCCGGCAAAGACGGATAGCGGATTTGCGCAAGTATTTCACCCTGTGGACGTTCGAATCTCACCGGGCGGGCCGGAAACGATGATGATGGGCACTGTTCCTACTCAGTAGCCACCTAGGGCCCGCTATGACCCGCCCCTGCGGCTGAACGAGATATTATGACGTTTCAAAGGAACGGATAGGATAAGATGGATTTTTGACCGACCTTCGGCCAGTGCGTTTATGGACTTGGCCGTCATCCACTATCCACTGACCGGTGCTGTTCGAGCTTAGCGGAAACAGACCTTGGAGACCCATCTTCTCAAATCGAACGGCACGGAGCTTGCGCACATTATTCTATGTGCTATATTACATTAAATAGTGTGAATGTAAGCTGCCGACCGTGAATTATACGCAATTCCTCACCGAACTTGCTCGAGCAGGCTTAAGCGTTCGTGCGTTCGCGGAACTTCTCGGCATGAATCCAAACTCAATTTCCAACTATGCCCGAGCGGTTGAATTACCGGCCCACTTAGCATTGATAGCCGTTCTCATTGCTGAGATGAGCGTGCAGGGGCTGGATTATCGTCGCGTCATCACGAAGGTCAAAGTTACGCCCAAGAAGCCGCGTGGTCGCGCGAAACGCGGCCATTTCGGTGGCTACCCGCAAGTCGTGCTGGATCTAGGCGCATGACGGCCGCGGTTCCGCTGACGCTGGAACGCGTGGGCCACGCACTTGCATGGCCCGAACCCGGAGACATCCTTGACCCTAAAGGCGCGGGCGTCGCAATCTACACAGACTTGCTACGTGCTAAGATCGGCTCCGCCCTTACTCGGATCGTTGGCGCGGCGACGACACGTATTGGCATGCTTGTGGCAGACCCGGACGCCGTCACGACGGAACCACTGTTGGCGATTGTTGTAGAGTTCGCCTCTCCGGCAAGCGATGAGAGCCTGCGCGAATTGCATCGGTTGGCCTGGAATTTCTCCCACAGCCCGACGTTAGTGACGATCGAACCGCAGTTGCTCAGGGTCTGGAGCTGCTGTGAAGCACCAAATGATAGGGCGCCGATCACCGACAGGACAGTGTACTCCGTCAACGCCGAAGCTATCGAGAAAAGCTATTCGATGCAGGATAGCGCCGCTCGAACCCTTCATTGGATAAGCCTCGTCTCGGGCGAATTCTTCGCTTCCTATGCTGCGCGTTTCGACCGCGATGGCCGGGCCGACCAGATGCTACTGTCGAATCTCCGCGAAATTCGGACACGGCTGACAGATGGTGGGCTCGATGACGATGATATTTGCCATGATCTGCTCGCCCGGGTCATCTTCGTCCAGTTTCTTTTCGACCGCAAAGATACCGATGGTGCAGCTGCGCTCAACCAGGCAAAGCTTGCCAAACTGCATGCCGATGGCTTGCTTCGGGCGCGCCATCCAGATTTCTCTTCGCTTCTGAACGACTATGAGGACAGTTACGCCCTTTTCGAATGGCTGAACAGGCGGTTCAACGGTGACCTCTTTCCCGGCAAAGGTGATACACCGGAAGCGCAAGCAGAAGGCTGGAAACGTGAGCGCGAGCGGGTCAGACCGGAGCATCTGAAACTGTTGGCGGACTTCATTCGCGGCGATCTCGACATGCCGTCTGGGCAGGCCGCGCTGTGGCCTCTATACGCATTCGACGTCATCCCGCTGGAATTCATCAGCAGTATCTACGAGACTTTCGTTACGGAGCGCGCGGCGAGCGATGGCATTTTTTATACGCCACCACATCTCGTCGACTTTATTCTCGACCGGGTTCTCCCGTGGGACAGGACCGACTGGGATCTGAAGATCCTCGATCCAGCCTGTGGATCAGGCATTTTTCTTGTAAAAGCCTTTCAGAGGCTGGTTCACAGATGGAAGCTTGCCCATCCAGGCGTGAAACCGAAGGTCGAAACCTTGCGGCGGATGCTTGAGCGCAATCTGTTCGGCGTCGACAAAGACCCTCATGCGGTGCGTGTCGCTTGCTTCAGCCTCTATCTGGCCATGTGCGACGAGATCGAACCGCGTCATTACTGGACGCAAGTTCTTTTCCCGACCATGCGCGACAGACAACTAATCTGCTCGGATTATTTCACTGAGGACCGAGCTGGGTTTGGTTCGAAAAATGCCGGAGGCCGTTACGACCTCATCATCGGCAACGCCCCATGGGGCGACAGCCTTGTCACACCGGAAGCGATCGACTGGGCGAAAGAGGAGGTCCCCCCTTGGGCCATCGCGAACAAGGACATTGGCGGCCTTTTCCTTGCCAAGTCGACGCATCTACTAAAACCGGAAGGCCAGCTTGCGTTAATACAGTCAGCCAACGCGTTGCTCTTCAACATGAGTCCGACAGCAGTGCGGTTTCGCGAACAACTCTTTTCGCGTCGACGGATCACAGCGATCTACAATCTCTCAGCGCTGCGCTTCAAGGTGTTCAAGCGCAAGACCCACACACCAAAGCGATCAACCTCTCCTGCATGTATTGTCATTATCCGACCAGGGACACCGTCGCACGATGATCGTATCGCCTATGTCAGCCCAAAATCGCTGAAACCGCTCGTCGACGAGTTTACTGTTGTTGTCGAACCACGAGATGTCCGCTGGCTCAGCGTGCGGGATGCGTTGAATGATCGATCCATATGGTCTGTGCTGATGTGGGGTGGTCCACGCGACCGTGTGTTGATCGACCGGTTACGCCGTTTTCCGACATTGGAAAGTCTGAAGGAGAGCGGCGTGAGGAGCGGTCGCGGCATTCAATATGGCGACGGCAAGAAGCGGGTCGAAAGCCTGTCAAGTCATCGCTTGTTCGATGAGCGAAGGTTCAACAGCACTGACCTGTTAACGTTTGATGCGGACAGTCTGCCGCTTGCCGGGACGCTCTTGCTTGACGGCAGAATGTCGAGTGATTTTGGAGCTTATACCTATCCCCAGCTGATTATGAAGCGGAGTTGGAGGAAGAAGTCCGCGCGTTTCGAGGCACGTCTTGCCCAGACGGCAAGGCGTCAGAATGTTGTCTGTAACCAGAGCTATGTGTCAGTCCATGGGCCGGCCCCAGTGCTCGCCGCTGCGTGTCTCGCGTTCAACAGCGCCATCACAACCTATTTTCTCCAACTCGCCAGCGGTCGTGCGGCCGCCTATCGTCCCGAGGTGCTAATCGACGAGGTAAGGCGCATACCCTTGCCCAAGCTGGCACATGTGACACTCGACAAACTTACGAGCCAGAAAGAAATTGACGAGGCAGCCTTCAAGGCCTTCGGACTGAACGACGCTGAGCAGGTGTTGATCGAGGATTTGGCGAACGAGGTTATTCGCGATTTTCGAGGGAGCGCGACACAATCCGAGCATCGGACGACGATAGACGTCGGGAGCGATGATCGCGAAGCCACTCTAAGAGATTATTGTAGTTACTTCATGCGCGTCATCAAGGCGGGCTTCGGCGCTGATCGCATCATTCGGGCGACTATTTTCAGCTACGGCGATGACCAGAAGCCGCTACCTTATCGCCTGGTCGGGTTCCGCCTGTGCGATGGCGGCGATGACGGGATCGAAGTCGAGCAGCTCGAAAGCGGCGCTTTGCTTGACCAGATGGAAGCTCTCGATCGTCAAGAGGGAGGTAAGCGGCGCGGTATCTACGAAGGCAAGGCTTTTCGGCTTTATGATGGTCGCTCGGGAACGCCGATGATCTTCATCCTAAAGCCCGATATGCGGCGCCACTGGCTGCGCAGTGTTGCCTTGGAAGATGGTGATGATGTCTCGCTTGACCTGTTCCGATGGCGACAGGGCGTGCTCGATGCAGAAAGTATGCGCTGATGAGCGCGATGGATTGGAGAAAGCCGCTACAGCCGATCGATCCGGCATTTGTCGTGCAGGTCGCCACATGGCTCAATCGTCCGGACGAGAAGCTGCTTAATCTTGTATGGGCAGCCTATGACCAACTGATCCACGATCAGCCCTCCATTGATGGACGCGACCTTGAACGCAGCATCAGCCAACTCCTCGAACCGCGCGTCCGGGACGCCATGTCCGGCTTCGAGCCTTTCTACGTTCAGCATGGTACATTCGAGCGCGAAACAATGGCGAAGCCACCAGCACAGCCGCCGGAATATGACCTTGCCTTCGTCTGGCGGGCCGACGAACGTGTTATCTGGCCACTCGAGGCCAAAGTGCTCGAAACCCCAGGCAGGCTCGCCGACTATGATCACGATCTGCGTTTCGAGTTTCTGACTTGCCGCTATGCACCCTTCACAGCATCTGGAGCCATGGTCGGTTATTTGTTATCGGGAACGGCGGAAGAAGCACTTCAGCGGATTGCCGTCAAAATCGGCACCGCGCTCGAAAAGATATCTGACAAAGATATTCGGCCGCAGCGGATCTCTCAGCACGCCCGACAGGTTCCCAAAGACAAACCTTATCCCGCAGACTTTACCTGCTACCATCTGGTCCTAGAATTTACTGGTTTGCGCCGCGATCAGGGACCTCAATGAACGATCCTTTTTATTGGGAGCGGTCCTTCGGTATTTCATTAGCGAACATCAAAAACAGGTCGACAACAGTCGCTCGTGTCAGTGACGAGCTAAGAGCCTGTTTGGAAAATCACGGGTGAGCATTTCTGCGCATGAGATTGGCGCCCATGGCGACGAAGATCATGGCCTGTGACACGTCGACGCGGCGCTCGTAGTCACGCACGAGCCGCCGCCAGCGGGTCATCCAGCCGAAAGTCCTCTCGACCACCCAGCGTCGCGGCAGCACCTCGAAGCCCTTTGCTCCGTCGCGGCGGCGGATGATCTCGACGATGAAATCCAGATAAGTCGCCTTGTCCATCAACTTCAGGCGGTCATAGGCACCATCGGCGAACAGATGCTTCACTCATGGCCAACGCTTGCGGATCGCATCCAGGATCATCTGGGCGCCGGCACTGTCGGAGATGTCGGCCGGGGTCAGGTTGACCATCAGGAGGCGCCCGTCCGTATCGACGGCAATATGACGCTTGCGTCCGACGACCTTCTTGCCGGCATCGCAACCCCTTGTCTTTGCATGAGGCGCCTTGATGCTCTGGCTGTCGATCATCGCCGCTGTCGGACTGGCCTCGCGGCCTGCCTGCTCCCGGTCGAGCATCAGTTCAACGTCATGAATGGTCTGGAACAGGAACCGTCGCGCCAGTTCCCGAAACCAGCCATAGACCGTGCGCCAGTGTCCGAAATGGATCGGCAGTATGCGCCAACCGCAGCCTGAACGAACAAGATAGCGCACCGCGTTGATCACCTCACGAAATTCTACCTCCCGTGGACGGCCACGACGCCCAGGGCCTGGCATCAATGGCGCAATCCGCTCCCATTCCTCGTCCGTCATGTCAGACGGGTAGCGTTTCGTCTTGCGGCTGATCCTGGCCATCCGGCCCCTCTGCTCTGGCGTCCACATCCAGAGCTTGAATCACATCAGAGCGATTTTCCAAACAGGCTCTAAGAGCCTTTTTGGAAATTCAACGTGATGGGGTTTTCAGGGAGTCTGGTGCGTGATTCAAACTCTGGATGTGGACGCCAGAGCAGAGAGGCCGAATGGCCGACATTACAGGCAAGACGAAGCGTTATCCGTCAGACCTGACCGATGAAGAATGGGAGCGCATAGCGCCCCTGATGCCTCCTGCGAACCGGCGTGGCCGGAAACGGGCGATCGATTTTCGCGAGATCATCAATGCGCTGCGCTATCTTGTCCGCTCGGGTTGTGGCTGGGAGATGCTGCCGGTCCACTTTGGTCCCTGGCAGACCATCTACTGGTGGTTCCGCAGGCTGATGCGCCGTTTTCTGTTCCAGACGATCCATGATGTCTGCCTGATGCTGGATCGTGAAGCAGCGGGACGCGAAGCCACTCCATCCGGTGGTGTCATCGACAGCCAGAGCATCAAGGCACCCCATGCAAAGGCCCGCGGTTATGACGCTGGCAAGAAGATCGTTGGTCGTAAGCGCCATATTGCGGTTGATACCGATGGCCGACTGCTTCTGGTCAGGCTGACACGCGCCGATATTTCAGATAGCGCGGGAGGGCAGATGATCCTGGATGCCATCCGCAAACGCTGGCCGTGGGTGAAACATCTCTTCGCCGATGGCGCCTATGACCGCCTCCAGTTGATGGATAAAGCCGCCTTTCTCGACTTTACGGTCGAGATCATTCGGCGCTCAGACACCGCAAAAGGGTTTGAGGTTCTGCCACGACGCTGGGTCGTTGAACGCACCTTCGGGTGGATGATCCGCTGGCGTCGTCTGGTAAAGGATTACGAGCAACGGATAGACGTGGCAGAGGCCATGATTCACATCGCCATGGGAGGCCTCATGCTACGCCGAAATGCTCATCCCTGAATTTCCAAAAGGGCTCTCATAAGAGGGTATGTGTTTTAAATAATAAAGTCGATATTAAGAATTTATCTTGGTCTAACGCTTCAATACACAATAATACATTCTACATAACCGGAAGTGTGGGAAGTAAAAAATTCGACCACCTGTTGTTCGACACGGGATCTAGCCTTTTTACGATCCAAATACCGCCTGTTATTTGGGATAATATGGATGGCGACACCACAGACGCACCAGCCATTCCAGGTAGAACATACGACGGTAAAAGCTCTGTAATAATAAGCAAAATCATGAAAGACGGTGTTACTATTGGCCCTCTCACTTTGCGTAGGCCGGTGGTTTATCAGAGCTCTGATACATTAACAGCTATAATCGCTAATCGTGGAGCCGATGGCTTGGTAGGAAACGCCGCTTTTTTCCGAAATACTGTAATATTAGATTTAAGAAATCCGGCGCGATTTGGCGTATCAAATGATGCATTTGACAATAAGCATGCTCGCTAACTCTAGCGACTGAGGAGACTTGCGGGAGCTGCTGTTGCTTGTATGTTACGGCGTAGTGGTGTTTGCGATTATTGTGCAGGAGCTAACCATGGAGCGTGTTGCCTGCAAACTCTATTCATCCTCTACGCTTGGGCCGCAATAATACGCCTCTGATTATTTGAAGTACCGCTTCGTAAGGAGAAAGTAATGGCAGCTTTATCATATTTTTCAACAGATAGCCGACCTACCAGTTCCCCCCAAATCAGCCGTTGGCGCTTTGAGGGAGTGGAAGCAGTTCGCTGAGACGTGCAGCTGGATGGCCATCGACCATACGCGTCAACACGTCACGCAGCCAGGCAAACGGCTCGATCCCATTGAGCTTGGCGGTTTCGATCAGGGATGCCACGATGGCCCATCGGTTGGCGCCGCCTTCGCTACCCGCGAACAAAGCATTCTTACGACCGAGCGTGACGGGTCGAATAGCCCGTTCCACCGGATTGGTGTCGAGATCTATGCGCCCGTCCCCGACAAAGCGCGCGAGATCATCCCAGCGGTTCAACGCATAGCGGATTGCTTCTGCCAGTCTGGCGCGAGAGGGCAGCAAAGCCAGTTTTTGTCGGAGCCAGAGTTCCAGCGCCTCAACACGCGGTCGACTGTGCTCCTCCCGAAGGGTTTTGCGTTGATCAGGCGGCAGCCCCCGAAGGGATGCCTCAATCTCATACAGAGACCGGATCTGCACCAAAGCTTCGGTGGCCATTGGTGATCCGGTCTTGTGCAGTTCATAAAACTTACGGCGCGTGTGCGCCCAGCAGGCCGCCAGATGGATTTTTCCGTTCTGTGTCAGCTGCTCAAACCCGGCATAACCGTCGACTTGCAGAACGCCGCGATAGGTCTTCAAATGACGGGCAGGCCAGAAGGCCGTGCGATCTGGTGTCGCATAAAACACCACGGCGGGTGGGGCCGTACCGCCGAAGGAACGGTCGTCGCGCGTGTAGGCCCAAAGCCGTCCAGTTCGGGTGCGTCCGCGTCCCGGATCAAGGATGGGTAGTGAGGTGTCGTCCGCGAAAACCCGTTCTGCGGCACAAACATGGTTCATCAACTGATCGCGCAGCGGGGACAGCCACCAGGCGGCAGCCTTGACCCAATCGGCCAGCGTGGAACGCGCGAGAGCGACACCGTGACGGGCCAACATCTGGCTTTGGCGATACAGCGGCAGGTGATCGCAATAGCGACTGGTCAGCACATGCGCGATCAGACCCGGCGTGGCGAGACACCCTTCGGCGATGCGCTCAGGCGCCGGAGCCTGATGCAGCGTACCGCAGGCGCGACACGCGCATTTGGGCCGGTTGATCCGCACGACCCGCACCGAGGCCGGAACCCAGTCCAGCATTTCACTGGTGGTCGTGCCTGCGTCGCGCAATGCGCCGCCGCAGGACGGGCAGGCTGTCACGTCGGACAGGATTGTCACGTCCGTGCGCGGCAGGTGCTCTGGCAGGGATTTGCGATGCGGTGGTTTTACGATCGGTGCTGTGCCGTTGAGATCCGGTAGTGTCGTGGAGATTGGCGTTATAGGGGGCAGTTGGGCAGCATCAGCGTCCAGCGTCAACAGAAGCTGGTCGGGTTCAAGTGTCTCGGCGCGACGACCGAACCGGGCGCGCTGGAACCCCCTGATCATCTGCCGCAAGCGGTCAATCTCGATCTGTCTCTCATCGACTGCGCCTGCTAGATCCCGCACCATGGTCTGCAGGGTGATTGGATCAAATGGCAGGCTGTCGAGGGCAATCCGCATATCTATAAAATGCCAGTTTTCTGCGGGTTTGTGCAAGAAAAATCGGCGTGTTTTACCCTGCCATCAGCCTGCGTCGCGCGGGGGCCTGTGCCCGCCAGTCCAATCCTTCCAGAAGCATCGACAATCGGGCCGGGGTTAGCAAAACTGTCGCCGGTTCTCCGGGGCTGGCCTGTGTGACAGGCCATGTAAAGATTCCCTGATCAAGGCGTTTGGCATACAGGCACATGCCGTTGCCATCGTGATACAACAGCTTGATCAGTCCGGCCTTTCGGCCGCGAAACACAAAGACATGCCCGCTGAACGGATCGGCCCGCAGCGTCTCCTGCACCAGCACCGACAACCCGTCGATCCCCTTGCGCAGATCGGTGTAGCCCAGGGCCACATGGACCCGGACATGGGGTGGCAGGGTGATCATCGGGGTGTCGCCAGAACATCCAGAATGGCCCGCAGCGAAGCGAGTTCTATCTGCACAGGGACGCGCAGGAAAGTACCGTTGGGCAAGCCGATCTGTATGTCTTGTCCAGAAGAAAGAGGCGCTATGGCGTGCACGTCGCGCAGTGGTGGGGGCATCGAAGCTGTCGGTAAAGACGCTGTCGCGTCGGAAGTCAGTTGCACGGTCGCGAAAAGGGGTGGTGGATCTGGAAGTGTTGCGGGCTGATGTGGGCCTGGGATCGGCTCGGCCAGTTCCTTGAGCCAGCGATAGAGCATGCTGGGAGCGAGGTTATGCGCCTTTGCATATTTCCACGTGGACATACCGGATTGCAGCAGGTTCCACACAACATCCTGTCGCTCAGCCTTGGTCCATTTACGGCGCCGAAACTGACGATCCGATAGCAATTGAGCCATGATGACAGGGCGGTCACCTCCAAGGGACGATGAAGAGACGTCTCTCCAGTGTCTCTTGGAGGTGAGCGCAGGCATTGGCTGTTTTTCTAAGGGTGCATCCTGCGCATCTACTTGCTGCGTCATTCGGGCCACCCCGCGCCGGAAACTTCGCGGTGCCAAGCCGTGCTCTCTGCAATAAGCCGCGCGGGTCAAGCCGGACATCTGCCATGCATCGTGATGCTGTTGCCAATAATCCCAGCCAAAACCCGCCACGCTGCTCTCCTCTGCGCTGAATTCCAAGAAGACAGCACAGCCCATCGGACAATGTCAGCGTGTCACTCTCGGACGCTTACGCACAAAGGACTGATAGGCGCGTTTGAGATCCGCCTGGAGCCCGCTGTAGGGCAGGTTCTCCACCTGGGCGCGCAGGACCGCGCGTGCGGCATCACGGACCGGGATCAAACCTTCGATGATACGCGCGTGCTTCTGGAAAATGCCGTCCTTCTGCTCGCCTTTCTTGACCTTCACCGGCACAGACTGGCCGTCGATGATCTGGTGCAGCGCGCCCTTTTCGATCAGGTAGCTGCCTTCCTTGAGGCTCGCCCCCTCCCCTGCCGTGCCGACATCCGCACGTCGGCTGTCCCGCAGTGCCTCGACGTCAAGCGTCTGCGGCACCGGAAAGCGGGCTAACGCGGCCAGACGGGAGAGTGCGCTCGGCAGGGCGTCGTCGAGCATCAGCATCGGGTTCGGGGCACAGGTGTATTCCGGCCCGAACTGTCCGCTCGTCGAGCCATGCCGACCCAGCACCTGCTGGCCGTTCTCCGCAAAATAGCGGTTGATGCTGAGCGGGCCTTCACCCTCGTCTGTGTCGGGCAAGTCAGTGACCTCAAGCCAGGCGGTCCCGCCCGAGCTGTCCCCGATCTCGCGACGGCGCAGGACCAGCACGTCCACGACCACGTCCGTTCCGGCATCATCGCGCATAGCACCTGCCGGCAAGCGAACCGCACCGACCAGATCGGCCGTTTCGAACAGGTGCCGGCGCGCAGTGGCGTCGCGCTTGTCCATCGTCCAGCGTGACGTAACGAACAGACCCATGGCACCGGGGCGCAGGCGGGACACTGAGCGTGCGATGAAGTAGTCATGCAGCGACAGGCCAAGCCGCCCCAGTTCGTCCGTACCGCGCACCGTGCGGTTGCTGAACGGCGGGTTGCCGATGGCGAGGTCGAACTGCTCGGCAATTTTCGCCGTCGTGAAGTCCTCAGACCGGACCCACTGGTTCGGAAACAGCTTGCGGGCGATGCGGGCGGTCAGAGGGTCGTTCTCGATCGCCGTCCAGGCCGTCTTCGAGGCAAGTTTCTCCGGGATCGCGCCCATGAACAGACCCGTGCCACAGCCCGGCTCCAGCGCACGTCCGCCGCGGAACCCCATCTGCGCCACCAGATCCCACAGCGCATGCACGATCAGTTCCGGCGTGTAATGCGCGTACTGCGTGGCCCGCGCCAGTCCGGCCCGCTCCTGCTGGCTCGTCAGCGTCTCAAGCTGCACCCCGATCTCTTCCCAGCCCTGACGGAACGCTTCGCCCGGACGGGGGAACAGGCTGTTGGCCAGCTCCCCGGCTCCAAATCCTGTAAACCTCGCCAGCAAAGCCTGCTCGGACGGCGTTGCATTGCGGCCCTCCGTTTCAAGTTCGGTCAGAAGACGGATGGCGGCGAGGTTGTCCCGCGCCCGCGCTTTCCAGCCCTGTGCCAGCTCGCGTGTGCCGCAGAGACGAAAGTCGATCTTAGGCGCGACAACTGGGGCTGCGGCGGCTTCTTTCGCGAGGGATGCGGCCTCGTCGAGCGCACGATCTCCGGGCAGGTCGCCCCAGAACAGGGTGTTGCTGCCGCCACCAAGGGCGGAAGTGTCGAAAAAGCTGAGCTGGGTCTTGCTCATGGGAGAAACTCCGGACAAGCGGCAGCGCCCGGTCTGCGCGGGGGCAAACCGGGGGGCCGGAAAACAAACAGGATGGGTTTGGGCGAAAGGCGCTCAGGCCTTCCGGATCAGGTCACAGCGGACCGAAGCGCAGGGAGATCTGTTCGCGCTCACTGTGGGACAGACGCGACAGGGCCTCACGGTGATAGGGCGATCCCTGACGGGCCTGGCGCGCGACCTGCCACCAGGCATTCTGGTCCGAGCAGGTCACGCCGCGCAGCTGGGTGTCAGCGTGCTCCGGGCCGCAGCCTTCGATGATGGTCCAGCCCTCGCGGTGGGCCTGAACCAGGCTGAAATTCTGTGTGGGGGTTGGGCGTGTGAGGGCCATGACGGGCATCGTCTGCTTTCTCCTTTCTGACCCTTTCCGGCGAGCGCGGCGTCGTTCTGGGCCGCAAGGGCGACGCCAAGCGTCGGGACCGCCCGGCCCGCAGCGCCAGCGAGGACACGGACGGACCCACCCCTTGCGGCACAGAACGATCCCGTGGTGCCTCACCTCCTCCCTCTTCCTTTTCTTTCCTCTCCTTCCTTTACTGGCCGCGTCTTGCGCGACCTGTGCCGTAATGATCGAAGGCGGGAGACTATTTTCCAAACAAACGCAGGAACCTGTTAACGCCTCGTGCAGTATTCTCTGCAGCAGCTTGAAATCATGACCTGTGCGCCCCACTTACAGTGGCATTTCCAGGACCCCGAGGGACATTTATGACTGACCTGACCGAAACCCAGACACACCCTCACACTGATCTTATGCCACTGACGGCCGACATCGTGGCCGCCTATCTGTCGCAGAACGCGCTCTCCGCCGACCAGCTTCCTGGGCTGATCCGCAGCGTGCACAACGCCCTCGCCACCCCGACCAAGGCCGAGCCTGTCGCGGAAGAGGCCCCGACCCCAGCTGTCCACCCGAAGCGCTCTGTGTTTCCGGACTACATCATTTGCCTGGAAGACGGGAAAAAACTGAAGATGCTCCGCCGCCATCTCAAGACGGCCTACAACATGACGCCAGATGAATACCGGGCCCGATGGGGCCTGCCGAGCACGTATCCGATGGTCGCTCCGAGTTATTCGGAGAAGCGTTCATCCCTGGCACGCGAGATCGGGTTGGGCTCCACCCCCCGCGCCACTGCGCCGCAGGAGCCCTCTCCTGAGGAAGAAACCCTTCCTCCAGTGACGAAGCTTCCCGAGAAACGTCGCGGCCGTCCGGCTCGCGCCTGAGACTAAACCGGCCCTCCTCCGGTGCCGAAGGCACCGGCCGGGTGGGTCCAATCCTCGGTTAGAACGGTCTGCAACGCACCGTCTGACAGACAGGCGGCGACCAGATCGGGCCGCGACCGGGCCGCCTGATAGACCGTCCCCTCGGACGACAGCTCGTCAAGCCCCCTGGCCCGCTTGAGCGTGCAGCCGAAGTTCTTTTCATATCTGACCAGTTTCGCAAACCTGTTCGCATCCATCCATTTCAGGGTGGCGAACTGGTCTGCATTGCCGAAGATACAAAACGCGCAGGACAGGCGCGAAAATCCGGCCTGATAGGGATAGGCTGGCATCACGCGCCAGCGTTTTAAGATAGCCCAGACTTCAGCCTCAACCCAGGCATGCACGGGCCTCCAGTGGTCGACATGCCGACGCCGCCGCGTGCCGTTTCTCGTGTCGGTGCGGTGAGGCTCAAAAGCCGCATATCGAGCCCGTGCCGGACTTTCCTCGGCGCGCTCGCCTGTCACGACCAAAGTACGGCAGTTGAGGAACTTGTCCTGTCCGCGCAAGGCACGGTCTGCCACGTCTATCTTGAGACTGGCCGAGCACCAGCGTACGGATAAACTGGCCGAGACCTGGGGAAAGCGCATACGCGTTCCCATTGGCCCCTGCCCTCCTGCTCTGATGGTCCCGTCAGGCGTTTCGAAGACAACCGGAGCTGTGGGCGCATTGTCCCGCAGCATTTCGCGCTCGAAGCCACCCTCGCGCCAGGAGCGGTAGAGCGGCAGGCTGAGATCCCGCGCGAGGGCTGCGACATACGGGCCTGTGGAGGACCAGTCCATGAAGGACGGCCCTGCCCATCCACCTCGTGATGCCAGAGCTCGATACGTTCGACCGGAGCACCGGCTTCCAGCAGGGCGAGCAGACAGGCCGTGCCGTCCTTGCCGCCCGACACGGCGACAATGATGCGGTCATAGGACGCGAGATCCGGGCTCATGAGGTCCACTGACTGACAGGCGCGCCTGTCCGCACCGAGCGGCACATCAAGGCGTGGGCGATCGGGCGTGCCCTCAATAGCAGCGCCTTTTCGTGGCGACCGTCCCAGGTCAGTCCCTCACAACGTGTCAGAAGCCCCATCTGGACGGCCGCTTCGTCGCGACAGGCACACACACGCTCATTGCCACCTGAGCTGCGGCGGCACGGCTCATCCGCAGAAGCGCCGCAGCCCGTGCAGGCAATCGTCAGAGCCTGATCACCGTCTTCCCAGTGCATGTTGCAGCGGCGGCAGGTTGTGGGTTCCTGCGTGTCGGTCCAGCGCATCTGAGGCCGGCCACGGGGGGTTGGAACAAAGGGAAACTGGTAGCGTCGCATGATGCTCGATCCATCTCTGGTTCTTCAAACATCCTTGCGACGGCGTGTCGGGCGACCGAGGTGCAACAGTGCCGCGCAGCGGCAGGATCGGCGTCACCCGCACCCACGCGCAGGCGGCCCAGCCGGCGAGCATGGGAAGGACGGACGCCGACCCACCTGTTGCAGCACGGGCGGCTGACAGGCAGCGGTTCTCCCATACGCCGATCCTACCTCTCCTTTTTTCCTCGTCTATTCTTCGTCTGTCAGTGCTGGTGAGGTAAGGGGGATACTTTCAGCAAGCCGCAGACAGCTAATGTTTCCGCAGTATTTACGGTCGGACTACCGTTTACCGCCCATGACAGGACAAGCTCCTCAAGCATCCGGGTCTACGGTCAGTCTACCAAGGGCAGGCACTGAAATGCGGAGCAGGGAGTGTTCACCACCATCCACATTCAGAACGTCGGTAGAAAGGAATACGGTCGGTCTACCGTTTACCGTCT
>NZ_JAERLZ010000009.1:60255-139932 GCF_018256175.1 Gluconobacter sp. Dm-44
ATGCGGAGCAGGGAGTGTTCACCACCATCCACATTCAGAACGTCGGTAGAAAGGAATACGGTCGGTCTACCGTTTACCGCCCATGACAGGACAAGCTCCTCAAGCATCCGGGTCTACGGTCAGTCTACCAAGGGCAGGCACTGAAACGCGGGACAGGGAGTGTTCCCCACCATCCACATTCAGAACGTCGGTAGAAAGAAATACGGTCGGTCTACCGTTTAATAGGGTAGAAAAAGGGAATTTCCCTATTTGAACACTCCGTTACGGGCATTCTCATTTGATCATGGACGATTGTCACGCTCCAGTGCCGCTATAGCTAACTCAAACGTCTCCGCAACTTTTAAACCTAATTTGTCTGCGAGCTCATAAAACCGTTCTGCGTGTTCATTTGTAGTCTTCACACTCACTACGCGATGTCGTCCAGTTCGATACGCTCTTGGTTTCCTCATGCCTTGATTAGATTGAGCCTTGCCTGCGGTGTTTTCGGGCTCGGATACACTTTCTCTACTGACAAATCGGGATCCTTCCGAGATCCGGTCAATCTCCTCAGGCGCGGGCCTTGTATCTTTGTTTTTCGGTGCGGGCTTGAATTTGGAAAGATCCATAGCTCCACCCTTTTGCGGATCCGAAAAGATGCTTGTGCGTGATTTCATCGATCTATGTCCTGTTCGCTGGATAGTAATTCTATCACTTCCCTAGCAAGGGCTTCGATATTCGCTGCGGCACTTGGAAGATTGCGCGCATTTTTGGGATCGAGAGTACGAATAGTACCTCCGAAAGAAAAAATCGCCCTGTATGCATCACGCTCATGAACTTGAACCGAGAACACAGGTACGCCGTTCTCCCGGAATTCCGCTTCAATAGCAGATAAAGTCCTCGGTCGTATTGCTGCGCTTGTGCAGGTAAATAAAATGGCACAGGGAATGTTGATTCTAAATGCCTCTTCCTGCTGCCTGACCTCTCTAACAGCAGAAACAGCTTCAACAGCGTCGAGAGCTGAACCTCTCGTAGGGATGATTACAAGATCCGCACGACTCATTGCATAAGGTACCATTCTTGACGCGGTACCTTCGAGATCTACTATTACAAACGAACTTTCTTCTGCCTCGTGGTCAATCGTCTTTATGATAGTCCGCTCGGTGACGTCTTCAATCACTTTTAACGTCTCCGGTTTTCCAGGAAGTGATGCCCAACGAGCAACCGGCTTATTTGGATCAGCGTCAATTAGAGTTACGGAGGCACCGTTATGTGCGAACTCCGATGCCAAGAGAATAGCTGTCGTAGATTTCCCTGCTCCACCTTTCGGAGAAGCGAAGACGATAGTTGGCATTAAGGTTCTCCAAAATAGTATACTGCATGGAAACGGAAGACCTTCGGTATACCCGTCATTCCGCTTGCAAGCGAACATTACGCCCCCTCTTAGCTGCCTTGCTTGGGTAGGTCAACGGTATACCAATGGTAATTCCATCTTTATGAGAGTGTTTTTGGCTTAACTGGGGGGAGGGGAGGGAAACAAGGTTGCGCCTGTTCGGTCGACATCAACTTTCGCAGCAAGATAAACTGCTAATGCCAGTCCCAAATTATCTAAAAAGCCTGTGCGGAAATGGTCCATACGGGCAACGCCTGGTCCAAATTGTAATTTTAAGGCCGCCCAAGTAACGGGTGTCGGTTTTTTTAAGACGTGTAAGCGATACGCTAGGTGTTTAGTCCCGTGGTTTGATGGGGTATTATTTTCACGTGGAGGGATCGAAGAACCGTTGGTTTATGTGCTTGGTTTGTGATTTCAGGCTTCTGGCGATGTAATTAACGGTTTCTGCGATGGTCTCCGGTCTGCGTTTTGAGCAGATTGAGGGCTGTCCCCCGCTGGATGACTACGCGCTCGCACTCAATCTTTCGAGGAAAAGGAAGCGGCGCATGTTGTAGACGATATTGGCCAGCCCGATCCTCATGGTGGCCCGGGTGATACCGACAGTTCGGACGAACAGTCCCGTCTGCGATTTCTGATCGGCGAAGACATGCTCGACACGCGTGCGGATCACGGACTTTCCTGCATTGGACCGCTGGATATGGCGGGGCATGGGTTTGAGATGCTGCTTTTTGCGATGAACCTTTGAGACAAAGCCCTGCTTTTCCATGAAGTCTTCGTTGGCTTTTGAGCGATAGGCTGTGTCAGCCCAGACGTTTGAGGCCGTATTGGTTTTATCCAGCAGCCCTTCTCTCAACCGCGCACCATCACTGGCGGCGGCGTCCGTCGTCTTCCATTTTCGGATGAACCGGAATTTCCGATCGATGGAAATGTGCGATTTATAGCCAAAGAACGGGATGGCGAGATCGCTGGATGGCATGGTTCCATCATCCTGCCGCTTCGCCTTCGTGAACTTCAGTGTCCAGCGCGCATGACGATCCTTGTGCGACAGCTTTGCGGGTTTGTCCTGCCAGTCTTCAGGAATACGGCCTGCCCGGAGATCGGCTTTCTCGGCGTTCGTGTTGCGCTGTTTTGGAGCCGCTACGAGCGTGGCATCCAGGATCTGGCCCGACATCGGCAGATAGCCTGCGTGCCGCAGGATTGTATCAAAGCGATTGAACAGACCCTCGATCGCTCCCGCCTGGGTCAGGCGTTCACGGAACAGCCAGATTGTTTTGGCATCCGGAACTCGATCTGACAGTCTCAGACCAAGGAAGCGCATGAAGGACAGGCGGTCGTTGATGAGATACTCCGTCCGCTCATCAGACAAATTGTTGAGCGTCTGGATGACCAGGATCTTGAACATCAGCAGCGGATCAAATGGCGGTCGCCCGCCTTTGCTTCCATCTGAATAGGCCAGAGCCTTTTCCAGATCAGGACGGAACGCTTCAAAATCCACAGTTCGGGAAAATGCTTCGAGCTGATCGCCAAGCCCGCTTAACCGGGCCAACCGCTCTTCAACATCAAAGAAACCCGGCTGCTTCATCGTCCATCATCCCCAATTAACTAAGGGAAAATGGAATCACAGAGGAACCCTTAAAACCAGTGGGTTTTTCGAACCCTCCACCTAATATCAATGGAGCCTGAGCCTAAGGTATTTCTATGTTTGGGATGCAGGAGAAGTCAGACTTATTCGTCTTCTTCTTGCCATGACTATCTTACACTTTGACTATGAATTGTGCTCTCACCGACCGATCATTCGCTTCTCGGGTACAGGTGGTGGAGACGGGTAGAGCAATATTCCTGTTTCTTGATCAACTTCAACATGTGCCTCTGGATAAACGGAAAGAGCGAGTTTGAGTGGAGCTATAATATCTCTCTTAAACCCTCGTAGCTGACTATACTCAGAACCAAATTGCCCTTTGAGTGCAGCCCATGAAATATTAACTGGGTCTTTGAGTACGTGAAGTCTATAAGCCAACCAAATATAAATATCAATTGCTTTTGATTTGCTGGATATCTGCCTTATAGCAATTTCTCTTAGCGGTAGTGGATGATCAATAAGACTTTCGTAAAAACTTTCGTCCAGTCTGACAACTTCTCTCCATAGAGACGGTTGATTCAAGTCGTTATCTATGGGGAAAATTGCATCTCTAATGAATGCCCCATTGCTTACTAGTTCTTCTCTGCCATTGCTTCGAAAAAAAGTTAGTCGGCATCGACTAATACGCTTTGCTTGATCCCTAACTGCGTTATAGGTATTTCCACCAACAGCAATACCCATCGCCTTGAGCCAAGCATTCATTGATGCTCCAAGCTCTACTTCGCGTGACTTTGTTTTAACGGCTTGTGTCTGGAGATAAAGCAGAATCATACGAGCCATTGATCCATAGGGGATTCCAACGGCATCTTTATTTTTATCTAGTCCGCTCTCGATCAGAAGTTTTATATTACCGCCATCACGCTCCCAAACTGTCTCAGTGGTTTTTTTGTGAGGAAGTGCTGCCATTGCGAAGCCAGAATGGGTTATTCCGATCGACATTGCTTCATCGGCCAGCACTTCATGTGCGGCATCCACACAGTAGCGTTGCACCTTACTTTCCAAGGATGCTTGGCGTCTTGCCTCTTCTAAACCGTGCAGTTCGAGGAGATTGTGGATTCTTCCCATGAGCAGACCATCGGTGAGAGGATAAAATGTGTCAATTTGGACTCTACGCACATTGAGGCGCTTGGATTCTACACACGCCTAGTTTGGACTCTGCTCACGCTGTTCTAGAAAAAAATATTAGTAATTTTATTAGATGGTGTGCGTAGAATCCAAGGGATAACCCGGGTTCTGGTAAGTAGAGTCCAAACTAGGCGTGTGTAGAATCCAGAGGGCAACCGGGAAGGGCAATTTTCCGCCTGTGAATAAGTTTTTTTTCTGATGATACCGAGGTGCGTAGAGTCCAATACCGAATCAGGCACGGATATCTGTGAGCTGAAGTGTGTGTAGAGTCCAATTCCTAATTGCTTTCCCAGCCGTGTGTAGAGTCCAATGTGCCCTATATCCTGCTCAACAATGGTTCATGCTGGTTTTCCCGTTGACGATTTTAAGCTGCTCGTAGCAAGTTAGCTGGGTAAGCAGCAGTTCTCCTTCCCTTGCCAGCTCCAAAACTGCCGCAAGATGAACAGCCCATGCGGCCTTGCGGTGTGTCAGGCTTTGAGGGGTTTCCGTGGGAGAGAGACTCATCACGCCCTCGATGAGATCCCACGCGCTCTCCGAATGTTCGCAAAGCTTCTGCTGCCACCACGCGATGGCGTCTTGAACGGATAGACGGGGCAGAGCTGAGGGAAGAAAAATGCTTTCTTCAGGCATCAGCTGCGGCCGCCGACGGGAAACAGACAAAAGCGCGTCAAGCAGATCCCGGGTGAGGGTGAGAGATGCTGTCTCAGCGACAGAAGGCGAGAAGACCACGCTCCCGCGTCCGAAAACGTCTTCTCCTAGGACAGCACGGCGTTCGAATACCTCGACAGTCCTCTGAAGGGCGTCTTTTCGAAGCAGGACCCGTTGAATCTGTTCGGCCGCTGAAAGCGCGGCGCTGTGGTCGGTCGTGTCCCCCCGGAGCAGCAGGGTAGAGCGCATCTGCACCAGGGTCGCCGCCAGCACTAGGTCGTCCGCTGTCTGTTCGAGAGGGCGACGTCTGAGGCTCTCCTCTACACAGGCTAAAAACTGCTCAATCAGATCCGTCAGCGGTAGCGTCCGAAGATCCACGGCGTTCCGACGGATGGCGTGTAGCAGCGCGTTCAGCGGGCCCTGCCAGGCTCCCACCTCCAGAAGTGGCTCCTCAGACATCGTAAAGCGGGCGGACGGAAAAAATGAGGTCGGGCCAATGGGTCGCAATGGTTTGAAGAGCCGCCCAGGGTGTCCAGTCCGCCGACCAGAACGAGACGCTCCAGTGGGTTGTGTCCTCCTTCGAATGCCCGTCTATGCTCTCAACTTGCTGGAGCGGTCGTGAAGTGCCCCAGTGTTGCCACAGCCAGGCCTGTGTTGCAGGGGAGCCGGGCCCGAGGGAGAGAACATCCAGAGGCATGGGGCAAAGCGCGTTGAGATCAAACGGAACGGAGCCCGATCCAGCCTCCCGTGCGACAAGAAGCTTCTGACTTTGAACAATCTCGTTGATCAGAGCAGCCGTCCGGGCGCCCTGAACGGGAAAGATCCGGCTCAGGTCTTCAGGAGCAGTAACATCCGGTCCCCACAGTAATCGGCCAGTGCCCGCCGCTTCCGCCCGGAACCGGCCGAGCACAGCTTCTGGGCCAGTCACGGTCAGAACATGCGCCAGCCAGTCCGGCTGGGGACTGAAAAGAGGCGGAGCGGAAAGGGTCTCCGGTTCTGCAAGCCCTGATCCCAAGATTGGAAACGCCGTGCCGCTCGCCGGTGGCCTGGGGGCATGGCGGAGAAGCGTCGGACGGTTGGGAAGGCGAAAGCCGTTCTCCGGGTCCTCCTCGTCGGTCGAGACTGCTTCAATGTAGCTGTGGGCGACCGGTCGCGCTTCCAGCTCTTTCCGATAGGCCTCCAGGCGTGCGACCATCGCATCAACGTCGGCGATGATCTCAGCAATTGTCTCGGGCACCGGTTACAGATCCAGAAGATGGGCGGGTGAGTCCAGGTCCAAGCGGGCCCGACGGATATAACGGCGCATGCTGCGCAGATCCCGGTGGCGGGTGTGGGCCATGATCTGCTCGTCTCGCGCATTGGCCCGGAAGGCCTCGGTGACGAAGCCAGCACGCAGCCCATGCGGGCTGAGGCGTTCCCCGGAGGGAGCTTTAAGCCCGGCCACCCGGGAGCGCCGTAGCAGGATCTGCCGGACCGCATCCGGATGAAGGGCATCACGTCCGACCTGTTCCCAGCGATTGATGGACCGGAAGAGGGGACCGTCCGTAATCTCGGCTTTCTTCAGCCAGCGCTCTAAGGCCAGAACGGGGCAGGTCTCGCGATGTTTGCCGCGGGGAAGAAACACCTCTTCGCCGCGCTGTTCGGGGTCGGTTTTGCTGCGGGCGATATGTAGCTTCAGGCCGGTTCCGATAATCCGGACGGTCTCTGTTGTGAGGGCGACCAGCTCTGAACGCCTCAGCGCACCGGCAAAGCCGATGAGCAGAAGAGCCCGGTCGCGCAGATCCGCTAGCGTTTCTACTGTTTTGCCCTGTGTCGGGGCGACAAGTTTGCGGAGCTCCTGAGAGGTGAGGGCGGCGGCCTGTTTCTGAGGTGTGCCATAGAGACGCCCTGCCGCACGCAGTGTGGTACGAATGGCGGCGTGGCCAGAACTCCATTCCAGTCCGCGCATGCGGTACTGATAGCCGACGGCAGCGAGACGACGGTTGAGGGCCGAGCGGCTGAAACGTGGTGCCAGACTGTGCAGCCAGGCCGCGACGACAGGAGGAGCGGCTGCAAGAGGTGAGGTTCCGTGTTCGTCGCACCACTGACAGAAGGCCTGCCAGTCATGGGCATAGGCCCGCAAGGTTTCAGGGGCATAGGCGGCCGTTCGGGCACTGTCTTTTGCTGCGTCCAGGGCAGTTTGCAGCGCAGGGGAGGGGACTTCGGGGAAGCGCTCTGCAGGATCTGTCGGGACTGTCATGCCGGTGAGCTTTCGTCTGAAATATCCAATAAATCTGCCGTAAGGCACCAATTAAGGCAACCCTGATTTAACACGCGGTAAGAGAACATTACCACGTGTTAGATCAACGATAAGTCGTCCAAAAAATCCTGCAGAAAGAGCCCATAACGGCTTATAGCGGGCCTCTCAAACCTTCGAGGAGCGGGTCCAGTTCGGTGAGAGACTTCAGGCCATAGGTGACAAGGAAGGTTTCGGTCGTGGCCCAGAGCTGGGGCTGGCCTGGGATGGGCTTACGGCCGACGCTGTGAATAAGGCCTCTTTCTTGCAGCAGGGTCAGGGTCTTTTGAGGCAGGCCAGCATCCCGGAAGCTTTCGATCTCGGGTCGTGTGACTGGCTGGCGCGCGGCAATGAGCAACAGCACCTCAAGTGCTGCACGAGGGAGTCGTTCGGGTGGTTTCTCCAGCGCTGCCTTCAAGGCCTCGGCGAGATCGGGAGCGGTACGGAACATCCAGCCGTCGCCGGCCGCGACCAGTTCAAATCCTCGTCCCTCGGTGCGTCTGGCCACCTCACTCATGATTTGGGCGGTCTCCACGTCCTCTCCCAGAGCGCGTGCCAGGGTTGTTCGGGACACGGGACCACTGCTCTGGAAGAGGAGAGCTTCGGCCAAACGAACGGGATCGGGAAAAGAGGCTGACATCGCTTGGAGCATAAGGCAGCTTCAACACTTCTCACCAGAGCCATGGATATGTTGCTAGTGAATTTACTTGGCGGCGTAAATCCGTCAGAACCTAATTGTATGCTACTGTTCTGGAATGCCGATCCGACCGGAACTGAAAGCGCTCTACCCTCCCAACTGGCCCGAGCTGAGCCGGCAGGTGAGGTTCGAGCGGGCAGGGGGTGTCTGTCAGCACTGCGGCCGGCCGCATGGGCATCGCCTTCAGGTCCTGCCGGGTGGCCGATGGAAGCATCCGGAGACGGGGCACTGGTTTAATGGCCGGGGTAGGCAGATCTCGCCTCCAGACCTGATCGAGTATCTGCAAATGCGACGGACGAAAGTGGTTCTGGCAGCGGCGCATCTGAATCATGATCCCACCAGCAACCGGCTGCGCAATCTGCGCGCGCTGTGTCAGCGCTGCCATCTGCTGCACGACCGGATGTATCACCTGGCTCAACGACGTCTGACCTTGCGACGGCGTCTGGCGATCGGAGATCTGTTCGAGGGGCGATATCGGGCCGGGGTCCCGCCTCTGGGACTGTAACGGGTCAGATGTTCGATGTGCGCGATGTGCTCGGCCCTGACGCCAACGTGCGTCTGCGCCTACCGCACGAATTTCCGGTTCAGCTCGCGAGCAAGCGTTTCGCCTTTCCTGATTGGCATAACATTGTAGGTTCTGATTGCCCACGAGATATCGCACCCCAGTCGGTCTGGCGGCTGCGCGATTGCGACTGCCATTGCACGACCATGCTCCATCGTGTTCATCAGCTTTTTCCGCTCAGAATGTCAGCTCCAAGTAGGCACCTGGAGAGTTCGAACAACTCTCCTTTTCAACCGATTAAAAATCATAAGCCATTGATATTATTATGCACCAAAAATGCTTAAAAAGGGTTTTTCGAACCCTCCAGATGCGCCCCATCGCAACCCGCGATGACAAAACCGCTTTGTCATTCATGAACTTTCTCCATATCGTCACCGCAAGGCTCTGGATCAGATCTTTTATCAACGCATCCTAACAGCCCTTGATCTGCTCAAGACGCAGACCGACAACGCCCCAAAGAACCATTAATCAAATTGCCAAAACATGGAAATTACCGGCCAAATGGATCAATTAACGGTTCTTTGATCCCTCCACCTCGCCTTGTTGATCCCGATAATGCAGGCGTAACTTCATTCCTGCACGAATGGCCGCTCGAAGGCTCGCTCTGTCATCTTTGCCTTGTAATGCATCGAGCGGCAGCTTTGTCGCTGTGCTTGGAATACTGATAAACGGCTGCAAGGCCGGGGGGATAACCGCTTTAACCTTGGTGAGCACGTCCAATGCGGCGCGTGACAGTTCCTTTTCGCCATGGGCCGCCACCCACTGTGCTCCCAGAATGATTGCTTCAAGCTCAGCCGGGAGCAGTGCAAGGGGTGGCATGTCATATCCGGGCCCCAAAATGTACCCAACGCCTGCTTCTCCTGAAATGGGGACGCGTTGGCCGATCAAATGTGCGACGTCGCGATAAATCGTGCGGATGGAGACTTCCAGCTCCTCGGACAGCATCCTCGCCGTAACGGGGCGAGACGACCGGCGCAGGATCTGGATGATCTGAAAAAGGCGATCGGTGCTACGCAAAGGTTCTGCAATCATGCTGACAGGATGTTGTCAGCATGATTGTGCCAAAAGGCGAGGAACACAACCGTCACAGGAACTGACAGATGACATTCGCCTCTATCCGTCTCATCGCCGCCGACATTACTACGATAGTTTCTTTTTATGAGCTGGTGACCGGGCATTCTGCCGAATGGCTTGCGCCTCAGTTTGCTGAAATCGTAACCTCTGGTGCGAGAATTGCGATCGGTAGTACCGAGACAGTGGCTCTGTTCATGGAAGGAAGTGCTGAGCCAGGCGCCAATCGCACGGCCATCCTTGAATTCAGGGTCGAGGACGTGGACGCTGAATTCAAGCGTCTGAAAGGCAAGGTGGACGTTGTGATCGAACCTAAGACGCTGCCTTGGGGTAACCGCACGCTCCAGTTCCGCGACCCCGAGGGGACTATCATTAGCTTGTTCACGCCTGTAACCGAAGCCGCCCGTCTCCGTTTCGGGAGCCTGTGACAAAGAGAGGACGGCGCTGATGCGTAATTCTCGGTATCCGCAAACCACTGGATACTCGCGGATACCGAGTGGAGGGGGAAAGCTGAATGTCTGCTAATAGGTGGCACCCATATGATTGCTGACGCCTATTGCAGTGGTCTTTCTCGAACGTGCTTTTTTAGAAAGCCTTGTCTGTCTCGATTGCGGTTTCCAATCGAAGACGGGGTTATCTGTCTCCACATTCCTTCCTGATCAGTTCCAGACCCTCCTCGTATGTCCTGATGGAAAAGTCAGGGAAATGGCGTTTAAATTTCGTTGAGTCGAAGAGATTGTCCTGCTCGTAGCGTGGCAGCAGTTCCTTGATCTCCAGCACCTTTTTTGAAAAAACGCCTGCGATGACCAGTGGCCACTTACCGATGACCGAATAGGAGGGCGTCCGCCCGAAAATCCTGCTCGCCATGGTGACGAATGTCTTATAGGTCGGTCGATCATCACAGCATGGTAGATGCCAGGTCTGGCCATAAGCATCCGGCGTATTGCCCAGAGTTGCCAGCCCGCGGCTGGCATCAGGCGTCCAGATAAGGGTCCGGCGTGTATCGTTACGGACAGGAACGAGAGGTCTTTTGCCTGCTTTCAGCCTGTCAATAATCAGAGCATTGGTGAAGCTCTGTGTTTTTCCCGGACCGTAGAATTCCGGTGCACGAGCGATCAGCACGGGAATGTCTCCCCGAGCCATTTCTTCCAGCACCATGGACGCCATTGCGGCGCGCACCCGCCCTTTCCGACCAACCGGGGCGAAGCGCGTTTCCTCCGTCTGGAGCTGACTGTTCTGCGGATACATGTACGTGTTGTCGAAATAGGCAAAACTGGCTCCCGCCATCCGGCAGGCCTGCAAGGCGTTTTTCAGCATAACCGGAAACTGCTCTTCCCAGAGTTCGCTGTCAGGGGGGAGGCCGGTTGTGAAATAGACGATCCGGCTTCCTCTCACTGCCTGTACCGTCTGCCCTGCATCCAGCAGGTTCGCTGCCATGAGCATGTCGTCGTTATTGATTCTGCGGGGATTGCGGCTCACGAGCCGCAGGTCACCTGTATGATGCTGATGCAATGTCCGCGCCAATTCCGTGGCGATCTGGCCATTTGCGCCCAGAATGGTCTGCATGTGGGGCGGCCTCCATGGTGCCAGGTAGGTTACCCTTACAACGCTAACGTTGAAGTCAGGTTGAATGTCAAACGGCAGATTGACCTTCAACTGGCCTTGAACGTTACAGGACGGTCGTCCGACTGTCGTGCCGCATGAAAGGGGCAAGCCATGAGCCGTCGTATTCTTCACGTCGCCACCAATACCTCCCATTTTGACAATCCCGCGCATCCGACCGGATTATGGCTGTCGGAGCTCACGCATGCCTGGGACGTGTTTGCCGCCAGGGGATATGAGCAGCGCATTGTCAGTCCGAAAGGTGGCCAGGTTCCGCTTGACCCGCGTGCATTGAAATGGCCGATGAGCGATGCCTTATCCAGAGCCTGGCTGGCAGATCCGGCGAAGATGGCTCTCTTATCTGCAACGGCCTGTCCCGCAGACATCAATCCGCAGGATTATGATGCGATTTACTTTACCGGCGGTCATGGCGCCATGTGGGACTTCCCGGACGATGAATGTCTTCAGGCCGTCACACGCAAAGTATGGGAAAAAAGTGGCATTGTTTCCGCTGTCTGTCATGGATATTGCGGTCTTCTGAACACCCGGCTTGCAGATGGTTCTTTTCTGGTCTCCGGGCGAAAGATCACCGGATTTTCATGGATTGAAGAGAGGCTGGCGGGCGTCTCCCGGGAGATCCCCTACAACGCGGAAGCTGACGTGAAGGCGCGAGGCGCGCTTTATGAAAAAGCCCTTTTGCCGTTCATGTCCCATGTCGTGGTGGATGGAAAACTGGTGACAGGCCAGAACCCTTTTTTAGCTAGTGCAACCGCAGGAAAAATCGCGTCCCTTCTGGGAGGGATTTAAGGCGAAACAGCTTTTTTGCTGCGTCCTCTGCTCACGGACTGACGACGATCTGTCCTGTCCTGTCCTGTCCTGTCCTGTCCTGTCCAGAAGACGCAAATCGTCCGGTGTGATGTCCAGATTGTCAGAAGGTCCTGCAAGCATATTCGTCAGGACACGATGGGCGTTAGCCGCGCAGTCCATGCCTTCGGGACGCGCCTGAATGTCCTCCACCAAACGAAGGAGATGCGCCTTGCTCTGGGTCAGACGTGCCTGCAGCGCCTCGATATCCGCAATTTTGCGTGTCAGTGCGTCCATGAGCGCATCACGGTCCCAGTGTTGCAGATCAGAGGGCAGCAGGGTGCGGATTTCATCCAGCGCAAATCCGGCCCGTTGCGCCGTTGTGATAAGACCCAGAATGGTCACAGCCTGAGATGAATAGGTTCTGTATCCGTTGGACCGACGGTCAACCGCTTTGAGCAGTCCGATGCGCTCATAGAACCGGATTTTGGAGGTCGTAAGACCACTTTTCTGGGCCAGTTCCCCAATCCTCATGTCCGGTTTCCCATTCCAAATTCATCTTGACGTTGAACTTATGTTCAACGTTAGCGTCTGGACAATATCAAGCTCTAAATTGTTCAGGAGACGTATCATGCCATTCGTCACGACATCCGACGGCACGGAAATTTTCTACAAGGACTGGGGACCGAAGGATGCCCAGCCGATTGTCTTCCACCATGGATGGCCGCTTAGCGCCGATGACTGGGACACGCAGATGCTGTTTTTCCTGAGCAAGGGGTTTCGCGTGATCGCGCATGACCGCCGTGGTCATGGACGTTCGGCGCAGGTCAGCGAGGGGCACGACATGGATCACTATGCTGCCGACGCATCGGCTGTTGTCGAGCACCTTGATCTGAAAAATGCCGTTCATGTCGGGCATTCGACAGGGGGTGGGCAGGTTGCCCGCTATGTCGCGAAATATGGTCAACCGCAGGGACGTGTTGCCAAAGCCGTGCTCATCAGTTCCGTGCCGCCTTTGATGGTCAAGACGGATCGCAGTCCGGAGGGTGCACCGATTGACGTTCTGAACGGATTGCGTGCCGGATTAGCCGCCAATCGCGCGCAGTTCTTTCTGGATGTCCCTACTGGCCCGTTCTACGGCTTCAACCGCCCGGGCGCGGAGATCTCGGAAGGCACGATCCGCAACTGGTGGCGTCAGGGGATGATGGGCAGTGCAAAAGCCCATTATGAAGGGATCAGAGCGTTTTCGGAAACCGACCAGACGGAAGACCTGAAGGCCATCACCGTACCTGTGCTTGTATTACAGGGCGATGATGACCAGGTCGTGCCCTACAAGAACGCTGCGATCCTCCAGGACAAACTGCTTCAGAACAGCTCCTTGAAAATCTATGCCGGTTACCCGCATGGCATGCACACGACCCATGCTGATATCATCAATGAAGACATCCTAGCGTTCATCACCGGATAAAGATCATGGCATAACGATGTAACGTTTTAACGGAGACAGGGAGAGGTTTTGCTTCTTTACCTGTCTTCTCATGAAATCAATTCCTCAGTATTTTTGGGCTAACCTTAGGCATCAATGTCGGCTTTACGACACATCTTCCAAGCAGATGTAATGTCTTACATGAGGGCGTAAGCAGCAGGTCCGCTTCCGCCTCATGTCCGACATCGATGTGGTGATGACAGTTTTCCGAAAGCCGACATTGTCAGGCGAGCCGCGATAGACGGCGTTTGGGACTAAGCTGAAGGCCTTTCTGGGCCGATAACCGAACATGTCTCAAGGTCAGCCCCTCAATCGCTGCCTCGGGCAAACCTAACCCAACGCCGGCTGTCTTGGCATTTATCGCAGTCAGATCTGTTATGGTCACATCATGAATATGCGGGGTCGTTGATGTTACTGGAGCAACGGGAACGGGATCGGTCATCGAGACAGTCTGCTGCACGAGGCCGGGTTGCGGATCGTGAGATGATCGATCCTGATCTGGCTGGACTCCCTGACAACGACCATCCACATTGGAGAATTGGTCGCCGTAATACCTGAGATACGTCCATGCTGCACATGCGAAAACTCAATCAGCCAAGGACGTGGCAGACCAAAACGTTACTGACATTGCCACTGCACGATCGCGCATATCGTCTCTATCCGCGCTTCGGTGGTGCGGCTTCCCCAGGTTCACGAGAGGGCAAAGCAGGGACTCATCACACCGCTGATCGAGATTTTTCGTGCAAATGGGACCTGCGCCTATGTGGGAGATGGGAGCAATTTCTGGCCTGCAGCGCATGTGCTCGGCGTTGCCCGTCTTTATAGGCTGGCCATCGAGAAGAGGGCGACGGGTGCTGCGTGCGGCGATCCGGAGTGGTGTGGAGCGCGTGGTGATGACGTCGTCTGTGGCGGCCGCAAGCCGAAGGGTCGGTAGCCCGGACTGCGAATGCGACGAGACGGTGTGGACCGATCCGGATCCCTCTGGTGTGGACGCCTATACACGCTCATATCCGGATCAGACGATCAATGTAGTCTTCCTCCACCTCTTGCTGGCGCTATTTACCCAGCCCATATTCCTGCCGTCGTCCGACACTGCTTAACAGACACGGAGGATTCCAAAATGCATTTTTCTCGTATGTTTCAGGCTGGCGTCTTTGTTGCTACACTGGCCTGCGGCGCGGCTGCCCTGCCTGCGCAGGCTCAGGATACGTTGCGCGTCGTTGATGCACGGGGACACCAGGTCGGTATCCTGGTCCCAGTCCAGGGCATCGCGACGACAGCGGCGCTGCCTGATATCGACATGTTCGACGCCGTTAATCGCATGATGGCACGCAATATGGCTCTCATGGAGGCGGTCGATCGGACATTGGGCTCACGGCTGGGCGGTGCCCTGCGCGCCGTTCCGGCTGTTGGTCATGATCTCCCGAAACAGAGCATGTCCTGGCAGCGTTTCGAGGCGGTCAGCACCGGTGGACCCATCGCCTGTACGCAGACGATCACGATCACATCAGACGGTCAGGCGGCGCCAATCGTTCATGTGTCACGCACCGGAAGCAACGCCTGTGCGGCGCTCGCTGCGCAGATGGCAGTTGACAATCTCGGAGATCAAAAGGCTGGTTCGACGGCTCTGACGCCCGCCGTCGAGACGCTGACGGAAGTCCCGACGAACGGACACGCTGGAAGCGCTCTGTAAGACAGGTGGTGGCCGGAAAACCCTGGGCCACCATTATAGAAGGAAAATATACTGATTTTCTGCGATCATCGGTATGATATTTGACTAATATAAACACCTCCATGTAATTTCCACCCGCAACACCGCCACATAAAATAAATACAAATATAAATAATAAAATTATTCATGAAGAAGAATCTGCATTTCGTGTCCTCTTGACGAGGCAGGCATCTCTTCCAATTTTTCTTTCGCTGGACGCCATCGGGTCCGGCATAGGCTCTGTGAGCCAGGCAACTGAAGTCCATGTTGCTTTAATCGGAGGATGTGGATGTCGACACTGAAAGGACTTTATTCCCGCTATCGCCGCTCCTTGCGCACAGCCGCCCGGAGATGGCGCAACCGACTGGAGGGAGGCGTATCATGGTAACGCGCCCCCTTTTTGGAGACGATCCGCTAGCTCCGCGTGTCCTCTCCGTGCTCCGCCGCCTCGGTTATGACGGACGTGGCGTGATGCTGACGTCTCTGGTGGCCCATACCGGTATACCGGGGATCAGACTTCGCTCTACGCTGGAATACCTGGTCCAGGCGGGCACGGTCACCCCTGCCGGGTGTGATCCTCTGGCTTCTGATCTCGCGTTCCGTGTCCCCATGCGGGCAAGAGCCGCACCGCCAGTTCCGATCGCGGCGTAAGGCACAACCGCGCCGGGTAGATCAGAAACGCCTTCTCCGAGCGGAAGCGCCATCTTTTCTGGAACGACCGCACGAATGAGAGGGCGGAGCGGAGCCTTCCATCGGAGGTCCCGCGTTTCTGCAGATGAAATCAAAAGCAGCGAGAACAGGGAGATGTCGAGTTTTATCCATTTTCTCAACCTGAAGGCGCTTCAGCACTATTGGAATAACCATCCCCCCGTGCCCCGTTCACGGGGGACAATGCCGCCAGTTTGGTCGCACTCCGCGGGAAAGACGGAGCGAGCGGAACAGACGGCCAAGCAACCTCGGCACCTTCGGCAGAGGGAGAGGCCACATGTCGCTGTCGGTCTCATCCTCATGCTTCTGGTCGGAATGGTCTCGCCGACATCAGCTCATGCGCCGCAGGGTATGCTGTCGTGCGAGACAGAAAAGCAGCCGGTAAACATTCCATCCATGCCACTGGCCCGCGCCATCGAGATATTGAGCCGGCAGACCGGGTGCCCGGTCCTTATCGACCCGATCCTTATGGACGGTAGGACCTCGGCAGCCGTCAAGGGCGCCTATACGCCTCAGGTCGCCCTCCTGCATCTGTTCGGTTCCGTGCATATCGACGTCACCGCCACTGTTTCTGGCTTGAGCGTCAGTCCTCTGGATGCGGCGGCTCTGACATCGGGTGACACGCGGTCCGGCCTGAGGAGTGCACCATGACTCTTCACACGGACAGGCCGAACAAAATTATGGCGCTTCCGACCGTTCAGATCAGCACAGAACTGGCGGTCCTGCTTGCCTACTATCTCAGCTACGAGGAAAAAGACCGCGGATACGGCGGCCTCATGCGTCGGGCGGCTGACCATCTGATTTACCACCTGGTATCTCGCTGGAGAACCGCGCCAGATCCGGAAGCGACGACCGTCGCCGTGGTCCAAAAACTCCTGCCTGTCGCTGACCGCACGCACATGGCCAAGGCCTTGGGCTAGTCGTTGGGAGACCTCGAAAATCAACTGACATTTGCCTTGCCAAAAGGCGTGCGAGACCTTGCCCGAACATTGTCCTGTCGCCTGCCACGCTGGCAGCGGCTTTGAACCGGATGTACGCCGGAAGGGCCACGACGTAGGAACTATAACTCAATTCATAGATGGGAAAACGGCTATGGAAGACCTCTCCATGAAACGTTCCTGGCAGAGCAGGGACTGCTCCCACTTCATCAAGCTGTTCAGGGGCCTGACATTCTACGAGCGTTTTGAACAGGCGATCATTCTGACCCTGATTGCGCTCATCATGCTGGTCACCGCCATCGCGACGATTCATCTGATCGGCGCGGTATGGCATCTGGTCGTCGATGTCGGAATCGATCCGATCAACCAGACGATCTTCCAGGCGATTTTTGGCGCGATCTTTACTGTTATCATCGCCCTTGAATTCAAACACTCCCTGCTGGTCGTTCTTGCCCAGCATGAGAACGTCATCCGGGTACGGACCATCGTTCTGATCGCCCTCCTGGCGATTGCCCGCAAATTCATCCTGCTGGATCTGCATGATGTGACTGCCATGGAACTGTTCGCTCTCTCGGCGGCTGTTCTGGCGCTGGGTACCGTCTACTGGCTGGTCCGCGAGCAGGATGCGCGTGTCGCGCGCGATGCCAGGGAACAGGCGTATCTCGAAGATAATCCTGCGGCCCGCTGTGAGCCTGAACGGTCTTCATCCTGAAGAATCGAAGTAAAGGCGGTCTATAACGCCGCCTTTACTCAATCCCCACTATGTCTCGTGCGATGAGGACGTCTTCTTCGCCGTCTCTGGCCCTGACGGTGCCAGATGATCTGTGTCGATGGGCCGGAAAGGCGGAATGGGTTGTCCGGGAGAGTAGACCGGCCCCTTGTAGTTCTGATCCAACTGGCTTGCGTTCAAGCTGTCGACCAGTATATCACCTGTGCCGTCTTCGTAATGAGTGCGAGCCCCGGTTTTGGGGATTGTGGACGTTCCCTCAGTCGCCCTTGCATCGAACGATGTTGCAGTCGTCCGGACAACATCACCAGCATGTGCGCCCGACTGGCTCAGTAGAGACAAGCTCAGAGCAGCGCACGACAGAGATATTTTCATCCTCTTCATGCTCATGACCTTTCGAGATTCTCCCCCGGCCGGATGAATGGCCGGGGGAGAGTTTTCGTCACGCCATCAGGCTGCTTCTTTCCGCGCCTCAATCTGGGGCACGGCTTCCTCCGCACGTGCTGTAGAGGACGTAATCGCGATACGACGCGGCTTCATCGCTTCGGGTATCTCACGTTTCAGAGTAATGGACAGAAGTCCGTTCTCGAAGTGCGCATCGGTGACTTTCATATGCTCGGCCAGATCGAAGCGGCGTTCGAATTCTCTGCCCGCAATACCCCGATGGAGATATTCGGCGGCGCTTTGCGGCTCCGGCGCCTTTCGTCCTGTCACGACAAGAGTATTGCGCTCCTGTGTGATCGTAAGGTCGGCCTCGGCAAGTCCGGCAACCGCCATGTCGATCCGGTAATCATCCTCACCGGTCTTGACGATATCGTAAGGCGGCCAGTTATCGACCGCTGGAATCCGGCTGGGGAGATCAAGGGCGTTGAGCATTCTGTCAAAACCCACGCTCGAACGGAACAGGGGAGCAAAATCAATGGTGGCTCTCATAGCCATATCCTCCTTTGAGCAACATGGACACAAGATCAAAACTGATAGTTCTGTCTGCCGATCCCTTTGGCGGCCGGCAGATTCAATCTGGGCACTCCGTGCATGGTGTCAAGAGGTATCAAAAATGCAGAAAGGCAGGTTTGTTTGGGCGTCCTCAATCGTTCGCGTGTTCAGAGTGGACCAGAACAATGCCTGATAGCATCGGATGGAAGTTGCTAGCCGCGGCATTCGCCGCGACCATGCTGAGTGCCGCTCCGGCGGAGGCCTGGCCGTGGATTTATGCTGGACCACCAATTGTCGTTCCACCACCAGTCGTGGTCGCGCCGCTAGCTGTCAGTTGGGGTGGGCGGTCTCCTTCAGAAGGTTTATCAACCGCCGGTATGGCACATCAATGCCGCAAGGAGGCCTTCCACCCCATCTGACATGTCTTGTTCTATGATACGTTCTCAGAAGGGGCTGCTTTTATGCAGCCGAGCGGAGAATGCACTCGGGTGGGAGGAAACTCCATCAGCTCATGGTGATTGCGGACTGTCCGCTTAGGAGCTTGGCGAATGGGGGCTTATATGTCCGGGATGAGGCGCATCCCGCCTGTCTGCTTCAAATTCCTTGAGTAGACAGGCAGTTTAGGGGGGAAAGCGGAATTTCCGCAATGGAATTGAACGAGGTGAACAGCGGACATAATGGCAGCCCTAGAAGAAAGACCAACCCCTTCCCTGATCGTATGGCATCACTTTTCCAGCGGCTGTCATCGGAAAATGCGATGTGAATAATGCCGCGTTGTGCTCGACAGCGTAATTCAAAGCCCATTTGCGCGATATGATGGCTATCTGAGGATCTGCGTCAAAAACGGCACTCCACTCCGGAATACATACCTGAATGGGGTGATGCATGACATCACCCGTGAAGAGCGCACGCTCCATACCTGATTTCAGCACAAGAGACGCGTGATGGGGCGTATGCCCAGGTGTGGGGTGAAAGGAAATTCCTTCAAGAACTTCGGATCCGTCTAGGTCAATCTGATCCGCAAGATCCGCCGAGATAATCGGATCAACGCTATCAATGCGTGTCATGAAACTGGTTTTATTACGGGCACTATCATGAGCTGGATTGCTGAAAAAATCATATTCGGCTCTAGAAAAGACATATCGGGCATTCGGGAAGGTCGGAACCCAGATGCCATTTTGCAGGCGTGTGTTCCACCCGACATGATCGACATGCAGATGGGTGAGAAGAACAAAATCGATATCTTCTGGCCGGACGCCAGCGCGCATCAGATTTTCAAGCCACACGGTCTGCAAGTAATCGAAATACAGAGCAGCAGGTCGAGCCTTGCTATTCCCGGCCCCCGTATCCACAAGAATGTTCCGACCGCGATCCTTGATGAGCCAGCTATGAACGCTCAAAAGAGCTTTCGTTTCTGAAGCATCCAGCGTTTCAGACAGATCAGGATAGACCTGAAGTGCCGTTGCATCATCCCAGTCAGGAAGCAACTGTTCTGGAGTGAGTGCTGCCAGCGTCAGATCCTGTATTTTTAGTATGCGGGCATCTCCTACAGCATACCACTGAAGATCGTTCATAATCCCAAGGCTCTCTTTTCGTTTTTATTTCTTAAAAAACACAGCGCTGTCGTCATGAAGGGAAAAGAGATTTCAATTCTTGCGGGAGTTTGCCTGTTGCATGGTTTGACAGGCACCCGAATAGTGGGTCCCATTCTTCAATGCGCAGATCACAAATCAAACCTTCGGATGCAAAGGGATCACCGGCAATAATCGCGTCAATCTCTTGCCGATTGGCGCCTTTCATAATCAGAAAGCCGGAGCGCAATGAGGTCCCTTTTAACGGACCGGAGGCCAGCAGGCTGCCTTCCTGAATAAGGCGCCTGAGATACAACACGTGTGCTGCGACATGCTGTCCCCATCCCTCGCCGTCAGGGTGGTCCATGCGCACAAGATAAACAGGCATTTCGAAAGTCTCCACCAGAACTGGACTTGCCAATCACTCGAAGCTTTCAGCATATTCCTCTTTTTTGCTGAATAAATTGTCGATATGATACATCAGTCACAACTGAGGATGATGAATGCTTGACCGGTTAACCAGCATGAAGATTTTTATCAAGGTCGTGGAATTAGGGTCCTTTGCTGCGGCCTCCCAGTATCTGACTTTGTCGCCGCAGATGGTCGCCAAGCATATAGAGGCTCTGGAGCATCACCTTGGTGCTCGCCTGTTGCATCGAACGACACGTCGGCAAAGTCTGACTGAAACAGGACGCCTCTATTGCGAGCAATGTCGGCTTGTTCTGCAGGCTGCTGAACGAGCTGACAGTCTGGCAGCCAATACGCTTGGCACACCCCGCGGCACATTATCTGTCAGTGTACCCGTCACTTTCGGGCGAACAGTATTCCTGCCATTTGTTCGTAATTTTCAAAAAAGATACCCAGAAATTCAAGTCCATTTGTCACTGACAGACCAACTGATTCACCCCATAATGGACGGTCATGAGGCTGTGATCCGAATTGGTGAACTTGAGACGGACCTTACAGTGGTCAGTCGTCCTTTGACGGCCTATCGTCGGGTCATCTGCGCAGCTCAAACCTATCTGGAAAAACACGGTTTTCCAGGGCAGCCCGAAGATCTGATGCGCCACGAGTGTCTCGTGTATGAAAATTCCGGCGGTCCTGTAACTACCTGGCACTTTTCTCAAGGCAGCGTTACGCGGCCAATCACCGTCTCCGGGCGGATAATCAGTAATGATTCAAGTGTTCTGCATTCTGCAGCACTCGCTGGCGATGGCATTCTGCTGGGTTACGAGCAGGCCCTGCTTACAGATATTAAAAGCAAACGGCTTGTCCGGCTTATGACGAGGTGGACAGTTCCGGACAGACCCATGCACCTGCTCTATAACGCAGGTCCTGTTATGACACCAAAGCTGCGGGTCTTTGTGACCGAGCTTCAAGAGGCTTTCCAGCCTTAAGCCTCTTTTCGACGGTAGGGTGCCTGCCTCCTAAGCTCAGTTGGCGATTAGTTTCTGTTCACCATCCCTGTTCAGTCGGAAGAACAAACAATTCTGCAACATCCATACGTGCAGGTGATTTCAGAGCAAAAAGAATACTGTCTGCTATGTCCTCGCCTTCGAGAAAGGTCATGGACGCTGCAAGATCATCCATCTGTTTGCGGTAATCAGCATCTGTAATGTGGTCATAAAGCTCTGATTTTACAGCTCCCGGCTGAATGCAGGTAACGCGGATATTATGCTTTGGTCCGATCTCCATTCTGAGGCCGTCTGAAAACGCTGTTACCGCAGCCTTGGTGGCGCAATAAACGGCGAGACCCGTAAAGACTTTCCGGCCTGCAATCGAGGACATGTTGAAAATATGGCCCGAATGCTGTGCGATCATCTGCGGAAGAACGGCTGCCGTTGCATTAAGAACACCAGATATATTGACGTCCACCATCTGCGGCCATTCGTCCACTTTCAGGCTGTCAACGCTGGATAGGGGCATCAGGCCCGCATTGTTGACCAGAACGTCAATCCTTCCAAATTGGGCGATCAAGCTCTTTGCCGCTTCTTGACACGAGACAAGATCAGTAACGTCCGTCACCAGAGGAATGGCTCGACCGCCAGCCTTGGTAATTTCACTGATAAGCGTCTCCAGGCGATCATGACGACGTGCCGCCAGGCCGACTGTCATTCCTTCTGCTGCAAGTTTGCGCGCTGTTGCCGCACCAATGCCACTGGATGCTCCGGTCACCAGAGCAATTTTTCCTGCAATATTCATAATCTTCTCCACACGACGAGCCTTCAATCGGCCTTAATTGTCGAAGGAGGTGTAAATTATGCCAGAAGATATCTCGCATGGTTTCTTGCTGAAACTATTGTGATTTTGCGCTATAGATAGTCGCGCAAAGAATTGAGAGAGTGTAGCAGATGGTTTTGTCCTGCCTTCCTTCTCGGCGTGCTGCCAGTTTGACACTGGAGCAACTTCTCCCCGGGAAGAAAGTCGCGCAAAGTGAAGGAGATGTCTGGAAGGATGTTGACGTCCAGATATTCACTCGCCCGGTACAAAAAGACGAACTTCTTGTACCTGCCGTCGCAGAACCCTTGCTTGTCTGGGTTATCCGCGGAGAAGCAAATATTGAAGAGCGTGAACTGACAGGGCCTTGGGAACAGAGCAAGGCAAGAGCAGGAACATTTTACCTCACGCAGACGGACACACCCTATCTGATGCGTTGGCAGGGCAGGGAGATACTTGTTTTGAGGTGTTGCATCTCTATCTTGGACTTGATCTTGTCGATCGAGCTGCCATGTCATTAAATCTGAATTCATCCCGTATTTGAATGCAGGATGTTTCAGGCAGGAAGGATGCTTTCATATCAGGCATTTTGAGTGGTCTGATAGATGAAATGCAATATTCTGTTATTTCAAATAATTTATTTGTAAATGGACTTCTGGAGAGTCTGACAGTTCATCTTTTAAGACAGTATGCTGATACCAGGGCTAAGATAAAGCTACGATCCACACTCTTGCCCACATGGAAACTTCGTAGAGTTCTTGATCATATGGAAGCACATCTGGCTGCACCATTTGATTTGGATAGTCTTGCTGCTTTGTGTGGCATGAGCCGTTTTCACTTCAGTCGCTCATTCCGTACAACCACGGGACAAACTCCCTCTGGTTGGTTCATGCAGCGCCGCGTCCAGAAGGCATCAGAAATGCTTCGTAAGACCAATGTTCCTATTATCGAGATTGCCTTGGAGATCGGCTACGAAAGCCCAAGCCACTTTGCTCAGGTCTTCCGCAGAGTGACGGGTGTCAGTCCTCGTGGTTATAGAAAAATGTAATCAGTACATGAATAAGGTTTCAGCAAAGACCTTGGTAAAAAAGTTCACCTAAATACAGGCCAATTCCGAAGACCGCATGAGCGCTGATGCTGAGAAATAGTCCTTTTCCAGGATTGGGAGCCCTAAGCCCGAAAAACCCGCCGCCCAGAGCGGGTTTCATAAACAGGAAAGGAGCCAAAAGGGTAACAAGTCCGAAGAGTAGACCATTTAGCAATGTGGGGACTGTCTTTGCTATAACCACCACAAAACTGAGGTACAGTGCGGCATAAGCAGCACCAATTAGGTAATGAAATACCCAGCCGACAGGTGCCTCTCCTTTCAGGGAGGGTCTTTTTCCAATCATTGGGTCATAGATCCTGCCGTCACGCCACCCTATGACCCAGCGGCCGGTGACAGGCCAGTTGGCTGCAGGAATTCCAGTCAATGGTTGCTGGGCTTGTTGCCAGATATCGGATGCAGCAGTCGCCACGACGCCGACTGTCAGAATTTCGAGCAAATTCATACAGCATGTCCTCGAAGTCAGAGTGTTCTCACATAGTTTCATGTCACTTTACGAGTTTCATGATATACTGACGAAATTGCACTCTAGCAACACATGAAGTTACATGAGACAAGATAACAGATTATCCTGTGTGCTCCACGTACTCCTGCATATGGCAGAAGCAGGTGGTCCCATGACATCAGAAGTGCTGGCTCGCGCCCTTAACACCAACCCCGTGGTTGTGCGACGTCTTATGGGCGGTCTGCGTGAGCATGGATATGTGCACTCCGAGAAAGGACATGGCGGGGGGTGGACGCTCTCATGCCAGTTGGATCAGGTGACGCTGCGGGATATTTACGAGGCTCTTGATGCTCCAAGATTATTCGCCATAGGGAACCGGAGTGAAGAGACTGAGTGCCTTGTCGAAGAAGTCGTCAACCACGCTGTGAGTAGCGTCCTGACCGATGTTAAGGCCCAATTTCTGGCGCGTTTTGGCCAGATTACACTTGCAGCACTTCACGCCGACTTCCATCAAAAGCTAGCAGAGCGTTTCTCAGGTGGATTAACTTGAGAAACGCTGATGACTTTTCCTGATTGTGGTATGAAATGGCTTTGAAGACTGTCGCCATTTTAATGCCGTCTCACAGACAGCCTATCAGTTACCAGCTGTAGCCGACCGTAACCTGCCCAGTGCGACGTTCTCCATACCAGCACCATCCGGCAGATGTGCCTGATGTCATGCAGTTGGTAACGTAACGCGTACCAGCGAGATTCCGCATACTCGCCCGAATATTTAACCCGCGATAATTTCCACCATATGTCTGGTCGACGTAACGGAAGCCGCCACCAACTCCCAGTCCCTGCAATGGCCCGTGATGAAACGTATAGGCTGTAAAGAGAGAAGCATTTCCTTTCCCGGAACCAGCGAGCGGTAGGTTGGTAGACGAACTGCGAATTTTCTGTCGGCTAACGGCTGCTATAATACTTAGGCCTTCTGTCAGATCTGCATGTGCTTCGAATTCGAAGCCATCAGAATGCACTTTAGCGCTTTCGGTACTGTAACCCAGATTACCGACTGCTGTGAGAACATTTGTTTGCTCAATGTGAAACCCGGTAGCCGTTAACAGTATGGGTAAACCTGGAATTTGATATTTCAGTCCTCCTTCAAGCTGCTTACCACGCGTAGGATTGGCTTGCCGCGTTGTTTTGCCACCATCATCCGAGACAATGCCGCTTTGTGGTTGGAATGACGTTGAATAACTGACATACGGAGCTAGGCCGAATTTAAAATGGTACAAGCCTGCAGCTCTCCAGGTAATGGGTTCGGATGACTGTGGTGTAGTTTTTCCGGAAATAGTATTTATCTGGGTTGAGCGATACCAGTCGTTACGAATACTTCCTGTAAAATGAAAACCACCGTAGGAAATCTGATCCTGCGCATAAAGACCGATCTGGTGAGATTGAATGTCGTAAGCAGCACTTGCTTTAGGGCGTGTGAAGTTGATCCCATAGACTGGAGAAAGAAGATTGATGGCAGACACACACACTGCCATACCCCGTTACTTCAGTTGCATGACTTTGCTGGTAATCAAAACCAGTCAAAAGATGGAGGGATCGAAGAACCCTTGATTGATGTGCTTGGCTGGTGATTTCAGGCTTTTGGCGATTTGGTTGACGGCGCTTTGGGCCGCTTTTGACCTGCGTTTTGAGCGGATCGAGTGCTTTCCCTCGCTGGATGGCTATGCGCTCGCACTCAATCTTTCGAGGAAAAGGAAGCGGCGCATGTTGTAGACGATATTAGCCAGGCCGATCCTCATGGTGGCCCGGGTGATACCGACAGTTCGGATGAACAGCCCTGTCTGCGATTTCTGATCGGCAAAGACATGCTCGACGCGGGATCGGATCACGGACTTCCCTGCATTGGACCGCTGGATATGCCGGGGCATCGGTTTGAGATGCGGCTTTTTCCTGTGAACCTTTGAGACAAAGCCGTGCTTTTCCATGAAGTCCTCATTGGCTTTTGAGCGATAGGCCGTGTCTGCCCAAACGGTTGAGGCCGTATTGGTTTTATCAAGCAGCCCTTCTCGCAATCGCGCACCATCACTGGCGGCGGCATCCGTCGTCTTCCATTTCCGGATGAACCGGAACTTCCGGTCGATGGAGACATGGGATTTGTAGCCAAAGAACGGGATAGCCAGATCCGTTGTGGGGATCGTCCCGTCATCCTGCCGCTTTGCCTTCGTGAACTGCAGGGTCCAGCGCGCATGACGATCCTTGTGCGACAGCTTTGCCGGTTTGTCCTGCCACTCCTGTGGGATCCGTCCCTCCCGAAGATCGGCTTTCTCTCCGTTGGTATTGCGCTGCTTTGGAGCCGCTACCAATGTCGCATCCAGGATCTGGCCAGACATCGGCAGATAACCGGCATTCCGCAGGGTCGCGTCAAACCGGTCAAACAGTCTTTCAATGGCCCCCGCCTGGGTCAGACGTTCCCGGAACAGCCAGGCAGTCTTGGCATCAGGCACGCGGTCAGACAGCCCTATACCAAGGAAGCGCATAAACGACAGACGGTCGTTGATCAGATACTCCGTTCGTTCGTCGGACAAACTGTTCAGCGTCTGGATGAGCAGGACCTTGAACATCAGTACCGGATCAAATGGCGGTCGTCCGCCCTTGCTGCCATCGGAATACGCCAGGGCCTTTTCCAGATCAGGACGGAACGCTTCAAAATCCACAATTCGGGAAAAAGCTTCGAATTGATCGCCGAGCCCACTCAATCGCGCGAGCCGCTCTTCAACATCAAAGAAACCAGACTGCGTCATCATCCATGCCCTCACTCAATGCAGGAGTGATGGAATCACGCAGAGAGACCCAAAACCAGAGGGTTTTTCGAACCCTCCATTAGACGTTTGGTCCCGTGGTTTGATGGTGTGATATTTTCACGAGAGTGGACGCAAGCCTTCTGGGACAAATACGTGATGGGAGCGCCACGACCACGCACGCCGTGCGAGCAGCAATACAGCGATCGCAGGCTTGATCCCGAACTCTTCGCTCGGCGCCGCGAGCGAAACCTGTCATTTAAGGAGGTCGAAGATCTCTTCGACATGTCCTGTTTCAGGCCGGATTGGCAGCGTCATGCCATAACCCGGCCCTGAAAGTTGTGGCAAAACGTATGAAACAGCGGGGTAAAGCGCATAGATTGGTGATCGTTGCTATCGCACAGCGTCTTGTCACAATCGCTAACGCCGTCCTCAAAACAGGCAAGCCGTGGCGCATTAACACCGTCGCTAGCCGCTTCGGCAACGCCGACATCAGCTGGACTACGCCTCCAACGTGGCCATACAACCCCCACAGGCCTACTTTCGCCAGTACCAGCCGCCGCTGATGACCGTCTGGGGCCGATGCCTCGACGCGCGACATCCCCCACGCCGAGGTGTGCTTCTACGATACCGGTCATCTGGCACTGGAGCCCTATGGCGCTGAGATTGGCGCAGTCATCCGGGCGTTTTTGGATCGAAACCTGGGCGCAACGTAAACACGCGCCACCATCACGCCAACCCCGCCTCGGCCATCCAAAGCTCGGCGTCGGCACCAGCAGCGATACGCAAGGGCGCGGCTGGGTCGGTGGCCGCGCGCCAGACGGCCTGCGCGACGTCGGTCGCGTGGGTGACCGGGCCCTGGTCCTCCAGCACGCTCTGCACGAATCCCTGGAGTTGCGGCGAGTAATCCAGGTCGTCCATGCCGCGCAGATGCGGCATGGCATTGTCGCCAAAGCGGGTCTGCGGGGCACGTCCGGGCAGCACCAGGTGCGCGCGCACGCCGAAAGGCTGCATTTCCAGTGCCAGCGAAGCGGTGAAGGCGTTTACCGCCGCCTTGCTGGCGCTGTACACCCCGATTAGAGGTAAGGTCTTGACCGTCACCGTGGAGCTGACATTGACGATCACGCCGGCGCGGCGGCGACGCATGTGCGGGGCGACGGCACGTACCATGGCCAGCGTGCCGAGCACATTGGTTTCGAACAACGCCCGGGCCGTCTCCGGCGCGGTCAGTTCCACCGGCGCCACGGCGCCGAAACCAGCATTGTTAACCAGAACGTCGATAGGCCCGGCCGCCTCGACGGCGCGCTCGACGCTGGCGGCATCGGTCACGTCTAGCGCAAGCAAGCGCAGCGAGGGCGGCAGCAGATCCTGTTGCGGCGTGCGCATGGTTGCAATCACCTCCCAGCCGGCTTCGTGGAAGCGTTTAGCGCTTTCCAGGCCGAAGCCCGACGAGCAACCGGTAATCAAGACTGTAGACATCATTTTCTCCTTTCAAAAATTAACGGCGCCATGCTAGGCCCTCAGCTCGAGACTAACTACAATCTAAAGTCGCCATTTCATTTGAATCCGTCCTGATGGCTACCATCGACCCCCTGGCCGAGATCGTCACCCTGCTGCAACCGATGGCCCGCTTCTCCAAACAGGTGGCGTGCACCGCGCCTTGGCGCATCTACCGCAATGGCACCGGCGAGCCGTTCTACTGCGCTATCCTTGAAGGCTCCTGTCGCATCGCGTTCGGCACCGGGCCGGCAGTAGTGCTGCTGACCGGGGACTTCGTACTTGCCCCTGCGATGCGCGCGCTGCGGATCGAAAGCCTTGATACGCCACCGGACCTGCCCGCCAATCAACCTGAAAAACTCGGCGAGGGGCTTTTCCATGTTGGCCGACGTGACGGACCGACCGATCTGCGCATGCGCATCGGCCATTGCCGGTTCGACACCCACGACGCTGCTCTGCTGGTCTCGCTGCTGCCTGATCAGATCATTGTCCGCGATCAGCCCCGGCTGACCACGCTGATACAGTTGATCGACGAGGAAGCGCGGGCGCAACGGGCAGCGCACGAGCTCGTGCTGGAGCGGCTGCTGGAGGTGGTGCTGATCGAGGCCATGCGCTCGGCATCGGCCATTGCCACGGCGCCCAGCCTAGCCCGCGGCCTGGCCGACGAACGCTTGGCCGCGGCTCTGCGCGCCATGCATATGCAGCCGGAGCGGGCCTGGACCATGGCGATGCTGGCGCAGGAGGCGGCCCTGTCACGCTCTGCGTTTTTCACGCGGTTCAGCCGCAGCGTTGGCCTGCCGCCGATGGAATACCTGCTGATCTGGCGCATGGCGCTGGCTAAGCAACTGCTGCGCCAGCCGGGTCTCGGCCTCGAACAGGTGGCGCAACGCGTCGGCTATGGCTCGGCCAGTGCCTTCAGCGTGGCATTTGCACGGCGGACGGGGATGCCGCCTGCGCGCTATGCGCGCGCCCATACGATGTAAACCCTCGCATCGCGCTGGAGTGAGCCGCGTTAGGCTTGCACCGGTGGTGCGGGGCCCTCGTCGACTGGCGCAGCAAAGCACCCAGCAAGTGCGGGGCTACGACTGCCCCAGTCCTCCGGCGGTACTCGCCAGAATCTCGGCCAGGGAACATGGCGTGCCTCCGGTCAAACGCACGATGTCACCGCTGACGATGTCGTAGGCGCCACGCGCCTGCCGCGTCTTCATCGATACCACGGCATCGGCCACAACCTCAGGCAGACCCGTTTTGAGCAACCCGGTTCGCAACACCTCGGCGCGCATCACGTTCAAGGCAAACGGCCGCTGGATGTGCTGCGCGACCAGCCTGCACACCGCTTTACCGCGCAGGGTTTCAGGGCCTGTCAGCTGATATATGGCGCCCTCGTGCCCCTCGCTGGTCAATGCGGCTGCGGCAGCTTTGGCCACGTCGCCGCGCGAAACGAAACTGACGCGGCTGTCCTCAAGCGCCGCAAGCCCGCCTGCCGTCAAAGACATCCGCACCTCTTCGACCAGCGTCTCGGAAAAATAGCTCATACGCAGTATCGTCCATGCGGGGATCGCGCTCTTGATCAACGCCTGCTCACTGTGCCAATACGCCGCGCCAACGGCGGACTCCCCCTCACGCTGCGTCCCGGTTGCTGACAACAGGAAGACGTGACCGACTTGGGCATGTGCAGCGGCATCCACGGCCGCCAACATCTGGCGCGAACGAATCCCCGGCCGCAGATCAGCCCCTGGAATCAACAGCAGGCGATCCAAGCCCTGATAGGCCGCCACCAATGTCTCAGATTGGTCGTAGTCGCCCAAGCGACCTGCGTAGGATAGATCGGTCTTGGGGGTGCGCGAAATCGCCACCAAATTTTTGGCCGAAACCGTTTCCGCCAACGCCTGAACAACTGCGCTACCGAGCTGACCGCTGGCACCGCTCACACCTATTTTCATCATCAGATTCCATGGTTATTTATGGTTCTTTAGGATAAATTTGTTCCTATAAGCTAACAAGTACGCATGAATTCATGCGTCAAGAACACCCAGGTTCCTGTCGCCCCAAGGAGTAGCAATGGAAAATGTAGAAGCGGAATGTCGCAGCCTGGCAGAGGTGATTGCACGCATTGGCGACAAGTGGACGGTTATGGTCTGTGGCCATCTCTCAGAAGGCACCCATCGTTTCAATGCGTTGAAGCACCGCATCCCCGGCATCTCGCACCGGATGCTGACCATCACCCTGCGCGGGCTCGAACGCGATGGACTGGTGGCTCGCAAAGCCTATGCCACCGTGCCGCCGAAGGTTGAGTACTGTCTGACCCCATTGGGGCAAAGCCTGACAGGACCTCTGGCAACCCTGGCAAGTTGGGCACGTGAGAACCGGCCCGCACTTGAACAGGCCCGCACCGCATTTGATCGTCGTGCCGCGCAGGGCTGAACTGGCGTTGAGGTGTGATGAAGCGCGCCGTCAATCAGCGGCGCATGCGGGGCATCATTCCATCAAATTGAACCACTTCACCATGCGCTCACTCAGGTGTTTGTCCAGAAATGTCGGTTCATTTTTCTACAGTATAATTACCAATATGCGCAGTATCGTGAGGCACATGAGCGGAAATTACTGGCAGACAGGAACAACGGTGACGGTATACGCGAGTATGTCGGACTTGCCACGCGCACATGTCCGGTTTTGGAAATCTTTATGGCGCCTTGTATGTCGAGGATGAACGCGTGTGCTGCCTGTCTGGTCTCACCACTCAACAGACAAGCAGTTTAGGGGGTAGTCAGCCTGCGATCAGTTAATAGAGTTGGGATTGCATATCATCACTACTGATCAACTGCCTACGCGCTTCCCTCGATAAGTGAACGTAGGCCGACCGTAGCAACCGCTGCGACCTGCTCCAGACATACACAGCTGACACCATCTCGCGCAGCAGCCGACATGCCGGCCATTGTCACCGTCACGACGTCGGTTGCGATTAATGCTACCGCTGGTGCCCCGCGGGCGATGAAGGCTTGCAGCTTTTCACGACGGATCTGAGCAACGCGCATAGCGATGCGCCTTCCTTCGCCGCTACGATCGGCCCGCAACGCTTCAAGGACCAGGCACCCTGCCTGATCACTGCAGGTCGTGTATGTGCGTGCGGCTTCGCCCAGCAGCTCGGCAATACTATCGACAATCGGACAGTCATCACGAAAGAAGGCCTCCAGCGGCAGAACTTCGGCCACATACGCTTCTGCAATTCGCTCGAAATAGGCGGCCTTGCTCCCAAACGCAGCATAGAAGCTGGCCGGCCGGATACCGAGTGCCTCGGTAATGGCGGCAATACCAAGCGCTTCATAACCGTGCGTGTGAAATAATGCGCGCCCGGTGATGAGAGCGGCATTTGGATCGAACCGGCGGGGGCGGCCACGCGCTCCTTTTGATAATAAATGATCGGTCACTCAAAAAGCCTTGACGTTAGTGCTGGATGAATTATGTAGCGATCAATCAATAAATTCAAGGAGCTCCTAATGTTGGCTTCGGCAACACGCAAAATTCTGGTCATCGGCGGCAGTCGTGGAATTGGGGCGGCGATCGTCGCGCGCTTTGCTGCAGAAGGCGACGACGTGTCATTCACCTGGGCTGGATCGCAGACAGCTGCGGAGGCAGTCGCGGCTCGTACTGGCGCACACGCGATCCGCAGCGACGCTTCAGACCGCGATGCGACGATTGCCCTTCTGCGCGAGATAGGGCCGCTTGATGTTTTGGTCTATAATTCCGCCCTTCTGTTGCCAGGCGACCCGCTAACGCTGGAGCCGGATGCAGTAGACCATCTGATCGACGTCAATATTCGCGGCCCTTATTTCGCATCCGTCGAAGCTGCGCGTCAGATGAGTGAGGGCGGCCGGATTATCCTGATAGGTTCTGTGCATGGAGACAGAATGCCGTTCGAAGGTCTTACGGCTTATGGAATGAGTAAATCGGCATTGCAGGGCCTTGCGCGTGGTCTGGCACGAGATTTTGGCGCGCGTGATATCACGGTTAACGTGGTGCAACCGGGTCCGACGAACACCGACATGAATCCTCATGACGGTCCCCTCATGCAGGCGATGCATGACGAGATGGCGCTCAAACGGCACGGTACAGCAGAAGATGTGGCACATTTGGTGGTTTATCTCGCAGGTCCGCATGCAAGTGGGATCACAGGTGCCATGCATACGATTGATGGTGGGTTCGGCGTATGAGTGAGCCGGTCCTGTATGTGATCTATCGCGGCACGCCAGCTGATCGTTTCGATCGGGCATATTACGAGGAGCACCACCTGCCGCTGGTGAGGAGCGCCTTTGCTGCCTATGGGCTTATATCGCTGGCTGCATTCTATCCGGCGCTGGACACCTCCGAAACTGTCGCAATCTGCGAATGCCGCTTTACCGCCTCAGCCAGCATAGAGGCCGCCTTCAGTAGTCCTGAGATTTCAGCCGTCATGGCGGATGTGCCTCGCTTTACCGATCTTGAACCACTGCGCCTGCGCGTATTGCCTCTCTGAGGTTCTGATATGAATTTTCATCACCCATGGTCGAATGCACCGCTACGCAGTATTCGCCGAGGCCATTTCTGGATACCAGGCGAGCGCGTGGTCCAATCTGGCCGCACCTATCAGCGTGCACCGATGTATGTGGAGTGGGAGGCACCCGAACACGTTACACGTCCTTACCCGATCGTTTTGATGCATGGGGGCGGGTTTCAGGGGACGGAATGGTTCGATACGCCCGATGGCCGAGCGGGATGGGCGCAGCGTCTGGTTGAAGCAGGTTATGCAGTGCTAGTGATCGACCGGCCGGGGCACGGGCGTTCGCCCCTGCATACGGACATCACCGGGGCAATGGGACCGCCGTTTTCCTATGAAGGCGGCCGTCAGATCTATTTCCCTGGTACCGATCCGCGCCATACACAATGGCCGTTTGCTGCGGATAACGAGTCGGCAATGGACGATTTTATCGCGGGTTATGGGCCATTGCCCGCTGATTTGTGCGTCTCCCAGACGATGGATGCCGACCGGACCGCAGCCCTTTTGGATAAAATTGGCCCTGCGATCCTGCTGACGCATTCTGCCTCCGGCCCGGATGGCTGGCTGGTCGCTGATCGGAGACCTGATCTCGTGCGGGGTATCGTTGCGATCGAGCCAATGGGGCCGCCTTTTGCGACCATTCCCAACATCGGACCGATGACGTGGGGCGCTGCTGCCGCGCCACTGGCGTTCGAACCGCCTGTGAGCGATGCAACGGTCCTGCAAGCTGCAGAGCCAGGTACGTATCGCCTGCCGTCTCTGGTCGGATTGCCGATCCTGATCGTGACCGCCGAGGCTAGCGACTTTGCCGCCGCAAGCCTGCCCACTGCTGCATTTTTGAATAATGCGGGGGCCTCAGCCGAGTTGATGCACCTGCCGGATTATGGCGTGCACGGCAACGGACATGGCTTGATTTACGAGAAAAACTCTGACGAAGCACTGGCTCCAGTACTGGCATGGCTTGCGTCGAACACAGAGGCGTTAGCATGAAGATAGCCTTTATCGGCCTCGGTGCGATGGGTCGTGCCATGGCCACCAATCTGGTCCGCAACGGCCATGACGTTTCCGCTTGGACGCGCTCGGGCCGCACGCTTGCAGGTGTGACCACGCTGGAAATACCGGATAAGGCCTTCGAGGGCGATGTCGTACTGACAATATTGTCGGATGATACGGCTGTTCGCTCCGTAATCGTCGATCCAGATTTGCTGTCACGCGCAAAATCAGGTGTGATCCATGTGATGATGTCCACGATTTCGGTCGCGTTTTCGCGCGAGCTAACGGCGCTGCACAACCAAGCCGGGGTGGCATTTGTGGCAAGCCCTGTTCTTGGCAGGCCGGATGTTGCGGCAGACGGCGCGTTGCAGATCCTGACGGGTGGCGATCCAACACATTTGGCCAGGCTCGTGCCTGTATTCGAGATTTTGAGCAAACGTATTTGGCCGATGGGGGACAAACCTTGGGGAGCTCATGCGGCCAAGATTGCGTGTAATATGATGATTACCATGGCGATTGAGGCGATGGCGGAGGCAGTTGTGCTGACAGAGGCTAATGGTGTCGCACGCGAGGTATTTTTTGATCTGATCCTAAATACGCTGTTCGGCAGTCGATCTTATCAGGTCTACTCGAAGAATATCACGAACCGGGTTTACGAACCCGGCTTCCGTGCGGCTCTCGGCCTCAAGGATCTGAGGCTTGCGACAGAAGCGGGTGCTGCGACCGGTCGTGAACTGCCAATGCTGGCTGCGATCTTCGGACAGATGGGAGAAGCCATTGATGCTGGGCATGGAGAAAAGGACTGGTCGATCGTCGCGGCACAGACATTGGGTGAGGCAGATAAGAATTCCTGAGAGATTATGGGATACATAGTCAGGCGTATGAGAGGTAGTTAGACGGCATACAGAAAGCATGTCTGCTTTTGGAAATTTTCTGCGGCGCTTTGTATGTCCGAGATGAGGGCGTATCCCGACTGTTTATTAAGCAATCGGTCGTTGTCGGGCGTGAAATTCTCGCGTCAAGCCTGTGGTGGCTCTCCCAGGTGTTCGCGCATCCAGTGAGCCTCCTCGGTTGGGGTGCGATGAAAGTGGCGTTTGAAATCCCGACTGAACTGGGCCGCACTGGCATAGCCGACTTCGGCGGCAATGGTGGCAAGTGTTCCCTGACGTCGTGTGATCATCAACCTGGCTTCGTGCAGCCGCAGTGCTTTGAGATATTGGATCGGGGTGTTCCCGGTAAGGGACTTAAAGCTGACGTGATATGATGGAACGCTCATACCGGCTGTTACAGCGAGTTCCGGAACCGATAGGCCTTCCTTGTAGCGTTCACGGATCAGCGCGAGGCTCTGCACGATCCTGTCTGTCGTGTCATTACGATGCAATGCTGCCATCAGAGAGCCGCCTTGGGGTCCAACCAGAATGCGGTAATGCAACTCACGCAATAGCCCCGGGCCGAGAATAGCGAGTTCTTGTGGATGATGGAGAGCGTGAAGCAGGCGTTGGAGTACATCCGTCATGGCGGGTGCCATTCGACTTGAAATCAGACTTCGCGCCCGTATTCTTTCGTCGTGACCGGCTTGTCCCTTCAGTGTTGTCGCTATTTCAGCAGCAAGATGGAGGTCAAAATCGAAGTAAATGGCGATCAGAGGCTGAGCAGGACTAGCCTGCGAAGCCATCCGGAAAGGCACAGGGACCGAAACGGCAAGATAATGCTCGGCGTCATATCGGTAGATTTCGCCATTGAGGAAACCCTGCTTGAACCCTTGCAGGACGAAAACCGCGCCAGGGCGATAAAGTACCGGAACATCTTCAAGAATAGTCTCGGAACGCAGGATACGGACACTCGGCAGAGACGTAGCGTTGTAGCCAGATCGCGGCGCGAGTTCCGCAGCCAATGCGAGGAGTGAAGGGATGTCTGATTGGTGATTCATAGGATCAGGCAAGGACATTAGAGAAATCGCAGTAGAGAGCACGGTAATACGCTATTATTAGTCAAGGCATGAACAAAATTCAGTCGAGTAGAGCCATGCCACAAAAAACTTTCTTTATCACGGGCGCCAACTCGGGATTTGGGTTGGCCATTGCACAGGCCGCTCTTGAAGCCGGTCATCTGGTGATTGGTACGGTGCGGTCGCAAACTGCGCGAGCGTCCCTACTGGAGCGACTGCCAGATGTTCGCGCGGTCCAGTGTGACGTCACCGAGTTCGACTGTATCCCCGCCATCGTCGCGCAAGCAGAAGAAGACCACGGTCCGGTCGACGTACTCCTCAACAATGCCGGCTATGGGCATGAAGGAGTTCTGGAGGAATCTTCCCTTGAGGAAATGCGTCACCAGTTCGACGTCAATGTCTTCGGAGCTGTTGCGATTGCCAAAGCCTTCCTGCCGCGTTTTCGCGAACGCCGCAGCGGGTTTATTGTGAACGTGACATCAATGGGTGCTCTGATCACCATGCCAGGTATCTCGTATTACTGTGGCAGCAAATTTGCTTTGCAGGGCATTTCGGACGTCATGCGTGCAGAGATGGCGCCTTTTGGGGTTCACGTCACCGCGCTATGCCCTGGATCCTTCCGAACTGACTGGGCCGGTCGCTCGATGGTTAGGACCGAGCGATCGATCAAAGACTACGACGATCTGTTTGATCCGATCCGGGAGGCTCGCCACGAGAAGGACGGCAAACAGCCAGGCAATCCAGCGAAACTCGCCGTTGCAGTGCTTCAACTTATTGCCTCAGACACACCTCCACCGCAACTCCTGCTGGGTAGCGACGCTCTGCGTTTGGTTCGTGAACGTCTCGCTCAGTTGGAAAAAGAGATCACGGATTGGGAGGAGTTAACCCGATCAACAGACGGGTAATTTTTTTTGGCACACGGTGGCAGCTGTCAGAAGCTGAATTTTCCGAACCGAATGTCCGCAAAGTAGGCGACTGCTGCCTGCTAAGCAATCGGCCATTGCCGGGCACGAGATTTTCGCGTCAAAACTGTGTTAGTTCTCCCCGGTTTTCTTGCATCCATTTAGCCTCCTCACTTGAGATGCGATGAAATTGGCGTTTGAAACCCGGGCGGCACCAATCTGCGAAATTATGGCTCTGCGTCCGTTATGCCGTCTGAAGTACGCCGAAACGGCTGCAGCCGGTCCGTTAGATAGAGACGGTGCATTCGCCGCAATTCATCAGGCGCACCCGGCATCGTGGGGGCGTCCTTCGCCAGCATGCTGCGCAGCACTTTCATAGTGTTTAGAACGACCGCAGCAATATCTCTCGCCAGTGCGTCCTCCAACTCTGGCGCACAGACACGCAACGCTGCCGCAATTCCGACTATGGCATGTTCTCGTGCACGATCACGGATCTCCATCTTGTCAGTCCGTGCCTCCATCAGCGCAGACAGGGATTTCACGCGAGGATGAAGCGTGACAAGCAGTTCGATCAGAACGTCCGCCAGAGCGTCCGGGGATAGTGTGGCGGCACGTTTGGCGAGTGCCGCGTATTCGTCTTCCAGAACGGCGATATGCCGCTGCACAAGAGCGTCCGCTACAGCCTCCTTGTTCGGAAAGAAGCGATAGAGCGAGCCGATTTTTGCCCCGGCGCGCGCGGCGATCTCCGCCATGGTCGTCGCCTCGTACCCTCGTTCCGCCATGAGGTCGGACGCGGCCTCCAGTAATTCCTCGACGCGCTGACGCCCAGCCGCGCGCTGCGGTTGAAGAGATGTCCGTTTACCCCTTGACGAATTTGAGTCCATCCTCAAATAATACCCCTGCTTGAGTGCCTACTCAACTTACTAACGTTTCCGCGTGTTCCAGACAACGGTGCGGGATGACGGTCAAAGGTCAACAGGGAAGGTTTTGCCATGATTTCACTCCCAGCCAGCAGGACGGCCCTCGTCCTGATCGATCTCCAAAAGGGCATCACGGGGCTTCCCTTAGCCCCCACACCGGGTACTGCGATTGTTGAACGATCGAAAGAACTCGCCGCGCGCTTCCGGGCCGCCGGAGCGCCGGTCATTTTGGTTAATGTAGCGTTCGCGCCTGATTTCGCTGATGCCGTGCATGCGACTGTCGATCGCTCCTTTTCACCGCCTGGCGGCTTCGCACCAGACTGGGCTGAGCTGGTCGACGGGCTTGCCGAACCGACCGATCTGCGTGTCACGAAGCGGCAATGGGGTGCCTTCTACGGCACGGATCTCGATCTTCAGTTAAGACGACGCGGTATCTCGACCATTGTGCTGGGCGGAATCGCGACCAATCTGGGCGTGGAATCTACCGCCAGGGCGGCTCATGAGCATGGATATAACGTCGTGCTCGCCACGGATGTCATGTCCACATTCACCGAAGAGATGCAGCGCTTTGCCTGTGAGGAGATTTTTCCGCGCCTTGGCCGTGTGACGACGAGCGAGGCGATCGCGCTGGATGCGTAAGTCCATGGCGGATGTCTGCGCGTCTCGCGGTTCCCAGCGAGATCATTCATGAATTCCAGAACGTCGTCGCCAGCCTCAGGCCCGGATCAACTGCCTCCGGGCACCTGGAAAATAGTGAGCGTTGCGGCGTTCGGATCTTTCATGGCTCAACTTGACGCGACGATCGTCAATGTGTCGCTACCAGATCTTGTCACGACCCTGCACGCGCCATTTTCACTCATACAGTGGGTGGTCAGCGGTTATTTGCTGGCACTCGCCCTGACGCTTCCGCTGAATGGATGGCTCGTAAGCCGCCTCGGGGGGCGAGCGGTCTATTTATGGTGCTTCGGTGCCTTCACGCTGACATCAGGTCTGTGCGCGTTGGCGTGGTCTGCGCCGTCCCTGATCGTATTCCGTCTGCTGCAAGGCATGGCGGGCGGACTGCTCGCCCCTATGGCTCAGATGACGGTAGCTCGTGTGGCGGGCCGACAGATGCCGAGGGTTGCGAGCGCAATGACGGCACCTGTTCTGCTCGCGCCGCTTTTTGGACCCGTCGTCGCCGGTGCCATTCTCTCCATCGCGTCCTGGCGATGGATCTTTCTTCTCAATGTGCCGGTCGGGCTTGCGGCTTTTGCCCTTGCTGTTCTGTTTCTCCCTGACGATCGGCATGACGAGCGCTCCCGTCCACTTGACCTGACAGGGCTAGGATTTCTCGCTCCCGCTCTCGTCTCGTTTCTTTACGGCATGGATCATGTCGTCCGGCTTTATGGACAGGCGACTTTAGGCGCGTCCCTCGTGCTGTTCGTCCTGTATGTCAGATCCGCGCGACGCAAGGGCGATGACGCGCTGATCGACCTGCGCTTGCTGCGTGCGCCTGCCTTTTCGGTGTCGGCGATCATCATGTTTCTGACGAACGGGGTGTCGTTCGCTGGTCAGATGCTTCTACCCGTATGGCTGATTCATGCCTGCGGTGTCTCGCCCGAGCGGACGGGCCTGTTCATGGCACCCCTGGGTCTGGGGATGATGTGCGTCTATCCACTCATTGGCCGTCTGAGTGACCGGTTTGACGCGCGCAATCTGACCGGTTGCGGGGCTCTTTTGTCCTTTGTTGGCACACTGATTTTAGCGTTGCTCGCCTATAACGGTCTGAACGTCGTCCTGCTCGCCTTAGCATTGTTGCTGCGTGGCGGAGGTGGGGGCGCTGTCGGTATTCCGGCGATGAGCGTGGGATATGCTTCGATCGCACGCCCAGATATTCCGATGGCGACGACTGCGCTGAACATCATGCAAAGGATTGGGGGACCGACATTGATCACAGCGTGCGCCACATTCCTCGGGTGGCGGCTTGCGACAATCGCTCCATCCCATGTCGCATCGGAGGCTTATGCCGAAACATTTGGGTTGCTTGCATTATTCCATGGTATTCTGCTGCTCGCGACGCGCTGCATCAAGTCTTCAGAGCGGAAACGTTAGTTCGGATCGAACTGAATCCGTCGCGCATGGATACTCGCCTGAGAAAATAAAAATGACCCAGGCAAGATTAGGCGGCGTCATCCGCTTTAAGATCAGTTGTTTGTATTTCGGATTGTCCGAGATGTAGGCGAGAGCAGCCCCATTCAAACCGTCCGTTCCGACCGTTAGTCTTCGGGGGACGCCATGCCAGCTTGTGCCATTCAGTCTGAGACAATCGCTGCAAGCTGAAGCGGGTTCATATAGTCGCGTATCCGAGTGACCTTCGCGTCACGCCTTTCGATGAACCAGACGTAGGACAAGCTCTTTGTGCTATCGTCGACAACGCGTTCATGATGGCCCGTTGCCTCAACAATCAGTTCGTTGCCCGCGCTACGGACGCGAATGTCGCTCAGCCCGCCGAACCGGATTATAGACGGCAGATGGGCCATATAGGCCGCAATGGCGTCCCGTCCGATCAGTTTACGCGGGGCACCTTCGGGCGCGAACGGAAATTCATGGCATGCGTCGGCTGCGTAGATCGCCATCCAGCCCGCGATATCACCTGCGCGAAGTGCGTCCAGCGCATTTTCGAGCCAGTCTGGCAGTTCGGATGTTGGTGACATGGTGCTTCCTTGATATGATTTCCGGACCATGAGTCCAGATTTACATTATATATCGGACCGCAAGTCCGAAAATCAAGTGGTTCGTCGCGGACGGCCGCCGACCGCCACGATCCGCATGCTTGAGGCCGCTGATATCCTCTTTGCACAGGCTGATGGGCCTGAACGTGTGACCATGGATGCCATTGCGGCGGCATGCAGTGTCGGGAAGGGAACACTGTTCCGCGCATTCGGTAGTCGCGCGGGATTGCTCGACGCTCTCTGGGCCACAAAGATCGAAGCTCTACGGGCAAGCGTGGAGAGTGGTGCGGCTCCTTTCCGGCAAGAAACTTTACCGCAACAGCGTCTTGCAGCGTTTCTTGACCTGATCTTGACGTTCAAGCTCGACAACCGCCACCTGATCCGGGCGCTCGAATTCGGTCCGGGCATTCTGCAATCGCCGCATTATCGCTGGATGCTTGGGGTGACCGCGAGGTTCATCGAGGAAGGGACGGGCTCGCCGCCGGAGGGTGCGGCCCTCTATAACGCCCACGCTCTTCTGGCAGCCCTGCATATCGACCTAATTGAGGACATGCTCGCAAACGGGCTGTCGCTGGACACGATCAGGGAAGCCCAGACCAAGCGCGCCTACATGGCAATGAACATTACAGAATCTGACTATAAAATACTCGTACGCACTTGATCGATCATGTCTGCTTTCCAAAAACTTAAACGCCCCTGTTTATGACCGAAATGAAGGCGACTGCCGCCTGTCTGTTCTGGTTCTTTTGAGCAGACAGGCGAATTAGGGGGCAAGCGGAATGTCTGCTATTGGAAACGTGATGGAGAAAGCAGACAGGTCGATGCTGGTGCACTCTCACGCCGCGCCAGCATTTATTTGAAAAACCTCCGCAGAGTATGAAGGTCTGACTCAGCTCAAATTGCAGAATGAAAATCACGTTTAGGAACCAGCAATCAACTCCCCAAAAACCTGAAATCAGGTAAAAGAGAAATCAATCACCGTTTCTTCGAACTCTCCACATCATTTGGTCAGCTGAAGAGGCTGCCTTGGAAGAAGTGTCGCCAAAGCGGCTCCGGCAACTAGAACGAACGCAGCCAAATAGAAAGCGCTGGAGAATGTCCTGGTCAAATGTACAAGGTACCCGGTTGTCACTGGAGCAAGAAACCCGACTCCATTGCCGAAAATCATTCCGAACCCAGTGACTGACCCAATTCGGGTACCGTCTACCAGAAGATCGGAGCCAAGTGCCGTGTTGGCGCCCAACGCGGCCATAATCAAACCGATCACTACTGAAACACAAAATAAAACCAACCATACCGAATTTAGAAACGGAAGGATGCCAATCACCGAAGATCCCAGAAGCAATACCGCCACAACAAGACGTCTGGGTGCCAGTATCTGTTTCGGCAAAAAGGCGAGGGAAATCTTTTCCGCTATTTTTCCGAGCACGACCGAAAAAACGGCTGCTACTCCGTAACAGATGCTTGCATCCAAGCCTGTTTCAAAGGTCTGTAAATGGAACGTTCGATGCAAATAGGTGGGGAACCATGACATCATCAGGAAATTTGCGTATTGTCCGGCCGCACCAGGAGACAAAAGTCCCCAGAAGGTGCGTTGAGTAAGAAGATTGAGCAGCGAGCGACCATCACTCCATTTCATTCTTTTGACGGCTTCAGCGGGAAAGACTGACCTCCAGCATACGGCTATGACGATACTGAGCGCACCATAGGCCAGAAACGCACTTCGCCAACCGGTCCAGCCAGCCAGCCATCCACTTCCCAGAAGTCCGAAAGCAAGCCCGATCTGGCTGGAGCAGACCAGAGCTGTCAGGATCATTCCCCTGTGTTGTTCCCCAGACCACTGGCGGACAATCCGGTTGGCCAGCGGGAATGTCGGCGTTTCACCGATACCCAATAGAACACGACTCATGAGGAAGACAAAAAGAGTAGCAGATAAGCCTCCCATGAACATGGCGAACGACCAGATCAGAAGAGCCGCCACTCCCATCGTCCGGGTCGGATAACGATCGACCAATAAGGAGGCGGGGAACGTGAGTATCACGTAGGACCAAAGAAAACTCGAAAGAACCCATCCGGTCTGGGCAGGCCCTAGATTAAACTCATGCGCAATGAGAGGCATGCTGACCGAGAGGACAGCACGATCGCCATAACTCAGCATAAACATTCCGATCGCCATCCCGCAGAGGGCGGATCGATGGAACGGGGACAGTACTCTGTCGGCCATAAGCCTGCGTCCTCTACAATTCAGAAGCGATACATTGCCTGAAGAAAGAAACTACGCGGCTGTCCCAGCGTGAGAGAAGACAGGCCGTTGATCGGGGTAATTGCCAGAGACTTGTAATGGCTATTCTGCAAATTCAGAACGGACGCATCAAACGAAAGATGATGATTGTTCTGGGGGAACCATGTCAGATGGGCATTCCAAAGCGCGTATTTTCTCTGGCTTAGCAAAGGATCTGATGTTTGGGAGGATACCGACGGATAAAAGTATTGTTTTGAGTAGTATTGGAAGTCGCTTCCCAGAATGAGGTCACCGTGAGGAAGCCGGATGTCGTAGTCGGCATATCCTGACAAGCTGACATGGGGTGAGCGCGGGATCTGTGCCCCCAGAATTCCGTCGCCGTATTCACTTTGCGATGTGTAGCGCGTGTCCAGCAGACCCAGATTGGCACCGAGCTTCAGGCCGACGACCGGGTGGAGCACTGTTTCCACCTCAGCGCCCTGAATACGGGCCGCGCCAGCATTGCGAAAAACAATGGTCGTAATGCCTCTCCCAATATTGGTCGGAACGTTCACCAATGCGTTCGCATAATTATAGCGAAATACATCGGCATTCAGGGTCAACCGATGGTCCCAGAATTGCGTCTTGGCACCCAATTCGAACGAATCGATGGTTTCCGGATTCACAGATGTTAATTGCTGAGCCGAAAACGATGTGCCCGGAACCCTGCTATACCCTGTAAAGCTGTAATTTCCCGGCATCTTCCCCGAAGCGAAACGAAAATAAGCCATTGCCTGTCGCGTTATATCGTATTGGATCGTAAAATCAGAGTTCCAGTTCCGGTAGGTATTATGCTCTTTCTGAGTCAATACTCTGGATGCGCCAGCAGGTAGTGAGGCAAGAGAATTTCCATAGACCCCCGCGCTTCCAGTCAGAGGGACTGCGTCATAGGCGTTCGTGATGCCGATCCGCTCAATGGACCACCGCAAGCCGCCGGTGATGTGAAAACGCGATGTTACGTTATAGGTAGCGCTAGCAAATGCTGAGCCGTTTTGCCAATTTTGATCATAATGATCCCGAGAATATGGCGGAACGGAAAAAGAAAGCGCCTGACCATTGGCAGTTACGGGTGTATGGTAATAGGCATTCGCGCCGATGCTGTCGAGATGCTCGAGCATTCCGAAAAGACCGGCTTGCCAGGTCCAGCGACGGGTACCATGAGAAGCAATGCGAATTTCCTGTGTTGCCTGCCAGTAGTCACCGGTATTGTAAGATGCGTTGTAAGGTGTCTGCCCGGTAGGCAACGCAATCATGGGGTATGCTTCGCTCTGGTTGCGACGGTTTCCTTCAGCAGCGGAGATTGAGGTCAGCGTGAAATGCGGCTGGGACCAGACCGCCTTGACGAACCCACCGGTTTCCTGAACGAATTGCTGAGCGCGATATGTATTGACCTCGTCATACGCCAGTTTCGGAACGGCTGATGGCGTGTTATAGCCCGGAATATACACGGTTGACGGATTGCCAAAACCGCTTTTCGACAAATCCGCTGCGTATTGTTGCGGATATACTGACCCGTCAAACCTTCTGTAATGGCCATTCAATGTAATATTGAGATCAGGCGTGGCCCGGATGAGCAACTGCCCCCGCGCCGCCGTGTCCAGGCCACCTCCAAGTTTTTTTCCGTCCGTGACATTTTTTTGCCACCCATCGCTGTTATCCCCATAGAAGGCAAAACGGCCGGCCACCTTTTCGGGGATGATCGTGCCACCGATTGCGACCTGTTCCTGAGAATGATTGAAGCTTCCATAGCCGAATTTGGCATATCCCTGGCGTTTGAATGTTGGTGCCTGAGAAATTAGGTTAATTGCACCGCCATTGGCGTTCTTACCCCACAACGTCCCCTGTGGACCCCGAAGAACCTCTGTCTGCGCCAGGTCGAATAGGGGGAAGCCCTGATTATAAACGTTGGCGATGTAGACTTCGTCGTAATAGACTCCGACCGGATTGACGGTATTCGCGTTGGTGCTGTTCGTACCAATTCCGCGCATGAACCACCGGGGGCGTTCAGGTCCTTCGGTCGCTGCGCCTTGAAGATTGGGTACGAGTTTTGCGATGTCGCTGGTGCGCTGCAACTGGGCATCGCGTAAAATCTGGTCACCGCCGATGACTGACAGAGAAACCGGCACTGTTTGCGGGTTTTGCCGTCTGCGCTGAGCAACAACAGTGAGCGTTTCATCGCGCGGTCGTGTGTTGCCGATAGCGGACGTAGCATGTTTCGGATCAGAATGTTGAACAGATGGTGACGAATGTTTTTTTTCCGCGAGTAGCGGAGAGGCGGCGCTCGCTTCCACCACAGGATATGCAAGCAGTGTGCTACCGAGAAGGGCAAAACGATGGGCGTGCGTCAGATAGCGATGAACGGGGAAGCGCGACTGAGACATGTGGGAAATCCTTGGGCGCCAGCTAAGCTCGGGTTTACGAACTCTGCTGATCACGATCGAAGAGAGACGACCAGGTGAGGTTCTGATTAATGGGAGTCGACGCCGCATTCTCGGTTGGTAGACGTGGCATAACCAGTTCGCCGAAGCGGTAGGCTTCTTCGAGCAGGGGCATGCCTGAAAGAATGAACGTTTCGATTCCGGCTTTTTGATATGCCTCCAGCGTACGCAGAACCGTATCTGGCGACCCTACGATCGCAGTGCCAGGTCCAGGGCGCACGAGACCAATGCCCGACCAGAGATTTGGTGCTATTTCAAGATCCCGAAGATTTTCGGGTTTTTTGCCTTGGTGCAACGCCGCCATGCGTTTTTGGCCAACAGAGTCGGTATTATTAATCATTCGCTGATTGGCCGCCACGCTGTCCGCATCCATATGAGCATATAAGTCATTGGCAGCGTCCCATGCCTCATTGTCGGTGCGGCGCACGATCACATAGAGACGAACTCCGAATGAGAGTTCCCGGCCATAACTCTTGGCCCGTTCTTGAACACGGGCATGCTTTTCCGCGAGTTGGTCTGGCGTTTCCCCCCACGACAGATAGGTATGGACATGGCGTGCGGCGACATCAATCGCAGCATCCGATGAGCCGCCGAAATACAGGGGCGGCGCAGGGATCGTCTTTCCGACTGGAAGGGCCAGCTTCGCGTTCTTGAGAGAGATGTAACGCCCTTCATACGTCACGGCCTCGCCTTCCATCAGCCTATGCCATATGGAAAGATATTCGTCCGCCATGGCATAGCGTTCGCCATGAGGGAGGTGAAGCCCATAAGTCTCCAGCATTTCTGTAGTGCCTGAGACAATGTTCAGCAGCACGCGCCCCTTCGTAAATTCCTGCAATGATGCCGCCATTTTTCCGAGCAGTGTTGGAGGGATTAGCCCTGGGTGAATGGCAATCAGAAATTTCAGACGGTCTGTGAAAGAGGCCAGCGCACTTCCCAGCGCCCAGACATCATGCGCGCCGGTCGCAAAAAGCGCGCCAGTATATCCAAGTTGATCGTAGGCTGACGCCAACTGACGATAATATCCAAGATCTACCTTGCGCGTTCCGTCCTGACGCCACGGGTAAACTCCGTCAGGCGCACACATATATCCAAATATTTTCATGTCACATTTTCTCCGTGGAAGAGGTTTAAGGCCCACTCAGAGCCGCATGGCGTCCAGGACAGCAATTTCCCGAGAGAGGTCACCATGACGCAGGAGGGTGTCCGCCTCTTCCTGCTGTTCATCGGCGATTTCCCGATCAGCTGCGTGTATGCTCCAATCCCGTGCAGCGATGGCTGTTGACCAAGTATTCAGATCGACATGTTCTGTGCGGGCATCCGTCAGAATGCGTGCTGCTCTTTCTGGATCAGCGCTAATTTCCCGCCCGAGAGTTATCAGGCGCGAAAGAACGTCTTCTTTCTGTGATGCGGAAAGCTTTCTATTCCTGATCGTCCAGAAAACAGAGCGATTGGGAATTTTGTCACCACACTCGGCAATGACCTTGACGAAATTTTTGGATATTGCCTTTTCGAGCAATGGAGACATTGCAATCCATGCATCCACTTTGCCGTCCAGAAGGTGAGTGAGGGATGCTGACGGCGAGAGTTCAACGCGTCGCACGTCTCGCAGAGTAAGTCCCACCCCATCCAGAAGACGTGCCAGTAGGTAGGTATGGAACGAGCCGTCAACCAACGCGATCCTCGCTTCCTGGAGATCTCGGATGTCCGCAATAGCTGATGTAGGTGTTGTCACCAGGGCACCATTGTGCGGCCGACGAGCTGATGCCGCGATATATTCAACTTCGGCACCGTTCGCCTGAGCAATGATCGGCGGCGTCGATCCGGTACCACAAATGTCAATTTCACCACGCGTCAGGAAGCGAGCGCTCTCACGGCCATCATCATAATGTACGAATTCGACTGCGATTCCATTAAACAGAGCGGGCCAATGGGACGCGAGAAACAGATGCAGGTTTGCATTATGTACCCCAATTTTTAGTGACACTTGAAGCCCTTTCACTATATCGATATGCATAATGATATAATGATAACAAAATACGCAAGGTGATTCGTTCTTAATTCTATAAACTATATATAAAAGTGGTATAATCTGATTTTTCTCTACCCTTTGTCTGAAACGCTGTATAAGGGGGACATGGTATTGTCCGTGCTCTGTCGAGATGTCGCTGCGGCAAGCAGTGTCCTGCGGGTTCTTGGTAATCCGACACGGTTGGCTATTGCTTGCCTGCTTGTTGAGGGGGAACGGTCGGTGTCCGAGATCGAACGATGTCTGGACATTCATCAGCCCACCCTTTCGCAACAGGTGGGTGTTCTTCGGAACGCTGGAATTATTAGAGGTAGAAGGCAGGCCAAGCACGTCGTCTACGGTGTCTCGGATCAGCGCGCGCGCGCTGTTATCCTTTCGCTCCGATCCATGTGGCCAGATCTGGTCCCTGCTTATGCGCGCCTCATCGATTCCCAAACTACAGCTCAGGAAGCAGCGAGCTTACATGTTGAAACTCAACTCTCTGATCTGGAGATAATGTAGCTCGATATCAATCGATGATTGTAATAATTTTTTTCAAGCCTACAGCGTGTCGTCAGTTAAGCAGGATGATGATTGAGGCAAGTCCCACGGCTGTGAGGAAGGTGAACTTCAGTTCATCGTAGCGGATTGCGATAGCGCCAAACTTCTTGGTTTTGTTGAATAATCTCTCAACAAGGTTCCGTTCGTAGTAGAGAGAAAAATCGATTTTTCTTTGTATCGTTCTGTTGCGTTTTGATGGGGTGACCGTGGTAATCTCTCGCTATATTAGCCGATCGACAAACCGGTCCGCGTCATACGCCTTGCCAGCAAGAAGAGTACCCGGGTCGATATTTTCCAGAGCAGTTTCTTTTGGGTGATAAACGTCACCTTCTCAGCCTAGAACAATCTCACGGCCATACCGCCAATCATCCGATCCATCGGCATCAAAAAATAGGCTCAAACAGATCAGTACCTTTAACAGTTGATATTATCACGACATATCTGTCCGCTTTCCGGAAGTCCAGAAGACACCAGTTATGTCCGGCATGAGGGCGTAAGCAGCAGGTCCGCTTCCGCCTCATTTTGGACGCTTGAAGCTACAGAGTGCTTTTCCGAAAGCAGACATCGTTAACAAGCCAGAAATTCTCGACATACTGCTCGGACGGTATCGCGAAACCAGCGATGTGCAGGATCAGCATCCATTCTGGGATGCCACATGACGGAGATGGCGATTCCAGGTGTTTTTACAGGAAGCTGGAACAGTCTCAGGTTCGCCCTCCTTGCAAAATCATCAGTGAGGTTCGCGAGACATGATCGCGGGACATTTGTGACCAGATCTGATTGTCTGGCGATTTCCAACGCATCCGGAAATCCAGGCACAACGACCGACACGGTACGTTGGTACCCCAGTTGCTCGAGTGCATCATCAACCGGTCCCCTGAATGTCCCGCGTCGTGAGGCCACGACATGACAGCAAGCGGCGTAGCGCGCCACGCTGATATCTCCGTTTACGAAAAGAGAATGGCCGATACGTGCTACGCCGACGAACGTATCCCGAAACAGGAGCCGACTTCGGATCTCTGGCGCAGACGCACCCCGGACGCCGATTTCCAGATCGATCCTTCCTTCTCGCAGTGGTAACGCATCCTTGTCAGGCTTGGGTGCAAACCGCAGGCGAACCCGTGGCGCTTCCTTCATGATGGCAGTGACAAGAGGCGCTGCAGCAACATTCAGAAAGCCTTCATTGGCGCGAAGGGTGAATGTCCTATCCAGCGCTTTCAGATCCAGTTCTCCATGCCGAGGGCATAGGACGTCCTGCACGTCATGGGTCAGGACATGAACGCGCTCGCGGATATCTACTGCATAGGGCGTGGGCACGAGATGCCGCCCCGCCCGCACCAGTAACGGATCGCCGGTGGTCGAGCGCAGCCGTGTCAGGGTGCGACTCATGGCGGACGGACTGAGCCCGAGCCGGCGGGCCGCGCCAGTCACGCTGGCCTCGTCGAGCAACACATCGAGCGCTGTCAGAAGGTTGAGATCCGCGTTTTCCATGCTCTCAGTCTATCGACAATGACCGGCAACAGATAGCGTCCCATGCAATGATACTTTGATCTTCATGCGTCTGGCGCCTGCTCTGGTTTCGCACCTATTTTCGATGACGTGAAAACAGGCATGTCCGTCGGGATGGCAGCCTGTGGAAAGGAACCATTCCATGAAGTTGATCGGTATCGAAGAGCATTTCCTGACCACCGAAGTAAAGGACGCCTGGTCTGCCATCGGTCTTGAAGCTGCGGATCCAAGCGTTGCGTTCCATGGGGGACCGCTTGAGAAGCGCCTGGCTGATCTTGCCGAAGAGCGGCTGTCACTCATGGACGAAACAGGGCTGGACGTTCAGGTGCTTTCGCTCACCACACCGTCATTGCACGACCTCGGACCAGACAGCGTCGATCTGGCGCGCCGCGTGAACGATGCCGTGGCGGAGGCGGTCGCCCGCCATCCAGACCGCTTTCAGGCGCTGGCGACGCTGCCCGTGGCGAGCCCTGACGAAGCGGCCTTGGAACTTGAACGCTGCGTCAAAACCCTTGGCTTCAAGGGCACGATGTTGTGCGGACGCGTGGGCCATCGCAACCTAGACCACGCCGATCTTCTGCCGATCTTTCAGAGCGCTGCAGTATTGAAAGCGCCAATCCTTCTTCACCCTAGAACACCGGAAAAGGGCGTTCGGGATGCCTATTATTCCGGGTTCAGCCCGCAGGTAGACGCCGCGTTTTCCTGTTTCGGCCTCGGCTGGCATTATGACGCCGGCATCCAGTTTCTGCGCCTTGTGCTGGCGGGCCATTTCGACCGTTTTCCGAACCTACAGGTTATTTTGGGCCACTGGGGCGAACTGGTTCTGTTCTACGCCGAGCGTATCGCCAACATGGATCGCGTTTCCGGACTGAAGCAGTCCATGACGACGTATTTCCGGCGCAACCTGTCTGTCACGGCGAGCGGCATCTACCTGCCACATTATCTGGAACAGGCGGCACGGATCGTCGGCTATGACCGGCTGCTGTTCTCCGCCGACTACCCGTATCAATACCGCGCCGGCTACGACGCACGACGTTTTCTCGAAAACTGCGGTTTGGACCAGGCCGCGACGCAGGGCTTCGCGCACGGAAACTGGGAGCGGCTCACAAAAGAGCTACCGCAGTCGCTCTAAATAATTGACGTGTCTGACATGGCAGCAATCGCCTTCATGTCAGCCGTTAGGTTCCATATTTGTCATCATTTTTACCGGACACCGGTTCGAGTGTGCGAATCATCGGGAACCGCCTTGATCGCCTCGTCAACAACGACCTGAAGCTGTTCCTGACGAAAACCGTCACGCGCCTGAATAGCCATGCCCTGCATAATAGCCGTGACGTAAGACGACAGCCGTGTCGCGTGTTCTCGGCTGACCCATCGCTGCAATGTATCGGTCAAAAGCGCGCGAAACTGCGCGCGACGTTGCGCCAGATCGCGCGCCAGATCTTCATGGTCGGGATGACTCGCAATCATGCCGGTATTGAGCATACAGCCGACTTCACCCGCTGGATCCACCAGTCCGCGTGCCGTCCCTTCAAGGAGGAGGCGGACCGCCTCGCGCAGAGAACATGCAGCTTCCATGAAGGACAAATCCGACGCACCACGCATATTTGCATACCGGTCTAAGGCCTCGCGATAAAGCGCTCCCTTGTTGCCGAACGCCGCATACAGGCTCGGTGCGCCGATGCCAAGTGCCGCCGTCAACTGCTGGAACGACACACCTTCATAACCGTATTTCCAGAACAAGCGCATGGCAGTTTCAAGTGCCGCATCGCGGTCAAAACTTCGGGGGCGCCCGCTGGGACGTTTTGACGCTATTTCCATAACGATCATTAAACATCGTTTGACAGCAGGAATCAACGAAGTCATTCTTAAACGATCATTACAGAATGGAAGATCGATTGATGTCATCCAGCAAACCGGTAGCTCTTATCACCGGCGCCTCCTCCGGTATCGGAGCCGTCTATGCCAATCGTCTCGCCGAACGCGGCTACGACCTTGTGCTGGTTGCGCGCCGCGTCGACCGACTGCATGCAATTTCAGAAAAACTCACAAGACAGCATGGGGTCGAGATCCGGACCCTCAAAGCTGACCTCACAGTTGAAAATGATCTTGTTTCGCTCGAGGATCTTCTGCGTTCTGACGAACGGATTGCCTTGCTTGTGAATAATGCGGGAAATGGCAAGCTCAGCAGCACGGTTGATATGTGCGATGTTGATGCGAATGCGACGCTCGCACTTAATATCGTCGCCCCGACCCGGCTGGCTCGCGCGGTTCTTCCCGGCTTCGTCAAACGTAACACTGGCGCGATCATCAATATTGGTTCGGTGATGGCCTTCTGCGCGCTCCCGATCACGACGCTTTATAGTGCGACCAAAAGTTACCTTCTGACGTTCAGCCAAGGCCTGAAGGCCGAGCTTGCCGAAACCGGCGTGCGCGTGCAGGCCGTACTGCCGGCCGGCACCGCAACCGAGTTTTACGACCACGCGGGAATCCCGCTTTCGGCCTTCGATCAGGCCGCAATCATGACGACCGAGAATCTGGTCGATGCCGCATTAATCGGGTTCGATCAAGGTGAAGATGTAACACTGCCGTCGGTCCATGATGCGGGTTTGTGGTTGGCCTACGAAAACGCTCGCTCGACTTTGTTCGGTGCAACTCAGACAGGGGTGCCTGCACCGCGCTATAAAAGGACCTGAAGAACGCTAGATTTGCGGGGATGTCCGCTTCCCAGCGATCATGCTGGGAAGCGGACTTTCCGCTTTCCTCCCAAGTCAGCCGCGAGCCTCAGAATAGTTACAGACCTGCGTGAGTTGAAATGGCTATCGCGGAGAGTGGCAGAGATGATCAGACTGTCCCTCCGGGAGCAGACGTTGTCCTTGCATGGCGTGTGTCGAACACGCCTCGTAGAGACCTTTGCGGGCCTTTCTTGATGTCTCGGACCTATGTCCGATAATAAGAAAAAGCAGACATAGATTGGAGGGTTCGAAAAACCTCTGGTTCTGGGCCTATCTGTGTGATTCCATTTTTCCTGCGTTGATTGGAGATGATGGAAGATGAAGCAGCCGGGTTTCTTTGATGTTGAAGAGCGGTTGGCCCGGTTAAGCGGGCTTGGCGATCAGCTCGAAGCATTTTCCCGGACTGTGGATTTTGAGGTATTCCGCCCTGATCTGGAGAAGGCTCTGGCCTATTCAGACAGGATCAAAGGCGGCCGTCCCCCGTTCGATCCGGTGCTGATGTTCAAGATCCTGGTGATCCAGACGCTGAACAATCTCTCCGACGAGCGAACGGAATATCTGATCAACGACCGCTTGTCCTTCATGCGCTTCCTCGGTCTGGGACTGTCGGACCGTGTTCCCGATGCCAAAACGGTCTGGCTGTTCCGTGAGCGTCTGACCCAGGCGGGAGCTATTGAAAGACTGTTTGACCGGTTTGATGCAACTCTGCGGAACGCCGGTTATCTGCCAATGTCGGGCCAGATCCTGGATGCGACATTGGTAGTGGTTCCAAAGCAGCGCAATACCAACGGAGAGAAGGCCGATCTTCGGGCAGGACGGATCCCCGAAGGCTGGGAAGGCAAGCCGGTAAAGCTGTCCCACCAGAACAGGCACGCCCGCTGGCCGCTGAAGTTCACGAAGGCAAAGCGGCAGGAGGACGGGACGCTCCCGGCCACGGACCTCGCCATTCCATTCTTTGGCTATAAATCGCATGTTTCCATCGACCGGAAGTTTCGGTTCATCCGGAAATGGAAGGCGACGGATGCTGCTGCCAGTGATGGTGCCAGACTGCGCAAGGGCCTTCTGGATAAAACCAATACAGCCTCAACCGTTTGGGCAGACACCGCCTATCGCTCGAAAGCCGATGAGGACTTCATGGGCAAAGAGGGTTTCGTCTCGAAAGTTCACAGGAAAAAGCCGCATCTCAAGCCCATGCCCCGCCATATTCAGTGGTCCGCTCGCGCGTCGAGCATGTCTTTGCCGATCAGAAATCACAGACGGGACTGTTCATCCGAACTGTCGGTATCACCCGGGCCACCATGCGGATCAGTCTGGCCAATATTGTCTACAACATGCGCCGCTTCCTCTTCCTCGAGAGGTTAAACGCGAGCGCGTAGTCATCCCACTGGCGATAGCACGCGATCTGTTCAAAACGCAGAGCGAAAGTCACCCCGGAAACCGTCAATCGGCACGCCATAACCCTGAAATCAGGAGCCAGCCGCCGCCAATCAACGGTTCTTCGATCCCTCCAAATGGCGGTCGCCCGCCTTTGCTTCCATCTGAATAGGCCAGTGCCTTCTCCAGGTCAGGACGAAAGACTTCAAAATCCACAGTCCGGGAGAAGGCTTCGAGCTGATCACCGAGCCCGCTCAACCGGGCAAGCCGCTCTTCAACATCAAAGAAACCCGGCTGCTTCATGATCCATGCCCCCAATCAACTCAGGGGAAATGGAATCATAAAGACCGACCCAAAACCAGGGGGTTTTTCGACCCCTCCACCTAGTGCCCGCAAGGGACGCTGCTCAAGACGCTGATGCGGGTCGAGGAAGGTTTCGAAACTGCGAAGAACGAATTCGACCTCGATCATAACGAGACCCGCTCCTGGCACGGCTGGCACCGTCATGTCACGCTGGTCATGCTCGCCTACGCCATGGTGGCGGCAGTACGCTCGCAAGCTAATGCCCTCGCGCTCAAAAAAAGCCGACGGCCAACGCGCAAAAGCTCATCCGGTGGTCGATCCAGGAAATCCGACGCCTCGCCGTAAAAATCACCCAGGCTCAGATCCCTATCCCGCATATCCTCCGTTGGTCCGTGTTTCGACGAACCCATCAGGCCGCAGCATATCTCTCACGCCTTAAAACAAAAACGCAACTGTAGTGCTAGAACCCGATGCCGAAGATCATCTCTCAATGCTCGTGCCATCACCGTCTCCATCAATGAAAACGGTGAATCACAAGACGCCCTCAGTGTCACCTCTCGATTCAGAGTTCAGTGGAAACGCTCTAGCGTTCAACCTTTCGAAGAAGAGGAAGCGGCGCATGTTGTAGACGATATTGGCCAGCCCGATCCTCATGGTGGCTCGGGTGATGCCGACGGTTCGGACGAACAACCCTGTCTGTGATTTCTGATTCGCAAAGACGTGCTCCACACGAGATCGGATCACGGACTTTCCTGCATTGGATCTCTGGATATGCCGGAGCATAGGTTTGAGATGTGGCATTCGTCGTCTTCCATTTGCGGATCAGCCGATATTTCCGATCAATGGAGATGTGCGATTTATAGCCAAAGAACGGGATGGCCAGATCTGTTAGGGGCATACTCTCGTCTTCCTGTCGCTTCGCTTTCGTGAACTTCAGGATCCAGCGCGCATGCCTGTCCTTGTGGGACAGCTTTGACGGCTTGTCCTACCAGTCCTGTGGGATTTGCCCATCACGAAAATCCTCTGTCTCAGCGTTTGCATTGCGCTGCTTCGGAGCCGCTACCAGCGTGGCATCCAGGATCTGGCCTGACATCGGCAGATAACCAGCACTGCGCAGGGTCGCATCAAAACGCTCAAACAGTCTTTCAATGGCCCTCGCCTGTATCAGGCGCTTACGGAACAGCCAGACTGTTTTGGCATCAGGCATCCGATCTGAAAGTCCCAGACCAAGGAAGCGCATAAAGGAGAGGCAATCGTTGATGAGATACTCTGTCCACTCATCAGACAAACTGTTGAGCATCTGGATCACCAGGATCCTGAACATCAGCACCGGATCAAATGGCGGTCGTCCACATTTTCTTCCGTCCGCATAAGCCAAAGCTTTATCCGGTTCCGAGCGGAATACTTCAAAATCTACAGCCCGGGAAAACGCTTCGAGCCGGTCACCAAGCCCACTCAACCGGGCAAGCCGTTCTTCAACGCCAAAACATCTCGCCTGCTTCATGATCCATACTCCAATCAACGCAAGGAAAATGGAATCATAGAGGAACCCTCAAAACCAGAGGGTTTTTCAAACCCTACACGGCATAAACAAAATCCCATAAATTAGATTTTTTAAGTCAGGACAATTAATATAAACATCAGTAGTTCATTTATAATATTGACAAATATGGAGAAACATTCATTATGAAATAACACGATCAATCCAGATATATCAGAGTATTATAATAATGATTAAGAAATTCATTAATACTTTAAAATACATTTCTTTATCATTTGCGTTTATTGCATTTAATGCACGGTCCGATACTATAAAATCTAGAGAAGTTATTATTGATACTGATGTAGGCACAGATATTGATGATGCATTCGCATTAGCAGCAGCTTCGCCGGATTTAAAAATTGATTTAATAATGGCGAGTTCAGGTGATACAGATGCTCGGGCAAAATTGGCACGCCGTTTTCTAGATGTGGCAGGCCGCACGGATATCCCGGTCACTCGTGGTCCTTCAACACTACATGCTGAGGCATTATCCCAAAAATCGTGGGCTCAAGGTCAAGAGAATTACCACAAATATTTTCCAGATGCTGTGGAGAAAGCACTTCAGCTTTTACGAACTCAACCCAATCATACTATTACGCTTATAGGACTTGCTCCACCATCGACCATTGCCGCCATGATTTCGCGTGATTCAATCGCCTTCCGACGTTTGCGCGCTATTGTGCTGATGGCGGGTTCTATTCATCACGGTTATGGAAAAATAGCTGGCACAAATTCTTCTACACCGTCATTAGAGACAAACGCCTCTCTAGACCCGAGTGCTCTACGTGCCATTTTGACTTCGGGCGTTCCTATACAGCTTATGCCGTTGGATGCCACAGAGGTAGCGTTAAGCAAATTTGCTGCCGAACAAATATTTCACGCGCATACGCCAGTTACAGATTCTCTTCAAGAATTGACCCAGCAGTGGGCTGCGAAATCAGCATACGGGCCTATTCCCACTCTGTTTGATGTGGTGCCTGTAGCTTATTTAATTCAGCCAAATATATGCACGTTAGTCCCCATGCATCTCTCTGTTTCAGAGCGTGGAGATACTGTGCAGTCATCTGGGCCAGAGAATGTCTCGGCGTGTTTATCTGTTAATAGCAAGGCCGTAGTTAATCTACTTGTTCAGCGCATTAAGTAATATATCTGTCTGAGTAGGCTCAGGGCTCATAGCCAGAAGATGACGGCTGCGGCGAGGCAGATGGCTGAGAAGAAGGCGGTCGGGGATCTGCCCCGCCGTCATGAAAGAGCTCAGCGGTCGTCCGTTCTGATCGGTGACCGCATGGAGCTGGAGGGATCGAAGAACTGTTGGTTGATGCGCTTGTCTGGTGATTTTAGTTTTTTGGCGCTTTGATTGAGGGTTTCCGGGGTGACTTTCGCTCTGCGTTTTGAGCAGAGAGAGGGTTTCATGCTCTGGATTGCTACGCGGCGGCGTTAATCCTCTCCAGGAGGAGAAAGCGGCGCATATTATAGATGATATTGGCCAGCCCGATCCTCATGGTGGCCCGCGTTAAGCCTACGGTTCGGACGAACAGTCCCGTCTGTGATTTCTGATCGGCAAAGACATGCTCGACACGGGATCGGATCACCGACTTCCCGGCGTTGGACCGCTGCATATGCCGGGGCATGGGTTTGAGATGAGGCTTCTTCCTGTGGACCTTCGAGACAAAGCCCTGCTTTTCCATGAAATCCTCATTGGCTTTTGAGCGGTAGGCTGTGTCTGCCCAGACCGTTGAGGCTGTATTGCTTTTATCAAGCAAGCCCTCTCTCAATCGCGCGCCGTCACTGGCGGCGGCATCTGTCGTCTTCCATTTGCGGATCAGCCGAAATTTCCGATCGATGGAGATGTGCGACTTGTAACCAAAGAATGGGATGGCCAGATCCGTTGCGGGCATACTCCCGTCTTCCTGTCGCTTCGCTTTCGTGAATTTCAGGGTCCAGCGCGCATGCCTGTCCTTGTGGGACAGCTTTGCCGGTTTATCCTGCCAATCCTGTGGGATCCGTCCTTCCCGCAGATCAGTCTTTTCATCGTTGGTATTGCGCTGCTTCGGAGCCGCTACCAGCGTGGCATCCAGGATCTGGCCGGACATCGGCAGATAACCAGCATTACGCAGGGTCGTATCAAAGCGGTTAAACAAAATATCAATTGCTTCCGCCTGGGTCAGACGCTCCCTGAACAGCCAGATGGTTTTGGCATCAGGCACACGCTCCGACAGCCCCAGGCCTAAAAAGCGCATGAAGGAGAGACGGTCATTGATCAGGTATTCCGTCCGTTCATCGGACAGATTGTTCAGCGTCTGGATCACCAAGATTTTGAACATCAGCACCGGATCAAACGGCGGACGACCGCCTTTACTGCCGTCTGCATAGGCCAGCGCTGTATCCAGATCAGGACGAAATGCTTCGAAATTCACAGTCCGGGAAAAAGCTTCGAGCTGATCACCAAGCCCGCTTAAACGAGAAAGGCGCTCTTCAACATCAAAGAAACCGGGCTGTTTCATGTCGCCACTCCTCCAATAAAAACCGGAAAAATGGAATCACAGAGAGAGCCTCAAAACCATGAGGTTTTTCGAACCCTCCAGATGGTGCTGAATTTCTTCTTGCTTTTGACAATGGGAAATCATCGGAATTCAATACACTTCTCGTAACCGACTGGATCGCTCATACACCGCCTGAAGTCCTTGCAAAGAATTTTGGCGTACCCGCAGAAGCATTCAAAGATATTCCACTCAACAACCTTTGGATCTTCCAAGGCGATGTTCCTCCCGATCTGGCAATGGATCAGAAGAAATCTCGCGTTGTCGCAGGAGCTGAAAAAATAATTTATCGCCTCTCCCGATCCAAACCTCTTGTACGGAGCCAGGGCGGACAAGCCCAGATTGCCGATAGCCGGAACTTTCCCATTTCGAAAACAGTCGCTGCCGCACTTGAGACAATTGAAGCGGGCGGAATGCGGGAAATGCATTGGCATCCAAATGCTGATGAATGGGCCTTTGTGATCAAAGGCAAAGTAAGGGTCACTGTATTCAATACAGGCCCCAAAGCACAGACGACTGATTTTAATCCAGGAGATGTCTGGTATATCAAAAAGAGCCTCGGGCATTACGTCGAAAATGTCGGTGATGAAGAAGCTCAGGTGATATCCGTCTTTAAGTCAGACAGATTCGCTGAAGTCTCTTTATCCGATTGGCTCACGCATGTTCCGCCGGAAATGGTTCGCCAGACCTTGAATATTTCTGCGGAAACGCTTTCCAAATTCCCCGTTAATCGGCCGGGCTTTACACCTGTGTGACCATTTCTCTCCCTTTAGATATATTTCTAAAGGGAGAGAAATATAGAAAAATTTAATGAGGAAATTCGTGGGCTCTCTCAGTATCTGGCATTGGCTAATCGTTTGTGTCGTTGTTCTTATTGTTTTTGGTGGCGGGAAACGTCTTTCGTCCACTATGGGAGATCTTGGAAGAGGTTTGAAGATATTTAGGAAAGAAGTCATCGAGATAGGATCGGACGACCATCCAGTCTCCATTGAGAGCAAACGCATGCCTCTTGATACACATTCCGAACAGGTCGTTCCTCTTTCTTTGAAATAATCAGAAAATACCTCAATATGAAATATTTTGAATAATATATAATTAATATCTCCAAATCGTGTGTTGAATATTTTATTAATATAATAAAAATAATTATTTATGAGTAAGAGAAAAATTATTTTTCAAACCTATTTATCATTCACTACGATGATCGAAGGTAAATGCAATGTCTGAAAATCCTATGATTTTTGAATTCGAGCGGGATTTTGCAGGCTCTTTGCGATGTATTCCAATGATTGCACGCCAGAAGCTTGACCTTGTAGGAATCAAAATGACGCTCCGTCAGTGGAGCCGTTTGTTGCGCGAGGAAAGGAGTCGTCTGGTAGAGGCACCATGTGAGACGGCTCAGGAACAGACCGCCTATCGCACTCTTGTTGCGGATCTGATCGACGTCCGAGCAGATGAGCCTGTCAGTTTCCTCCCGTCGCAGACATTTGAAGACTGGCGGAAGAAGGATCGGATGCCGGAGGCAGTTTCGTCTCAGGCTGAGGCAGACGCCGTTCCACCACCTACACCGGAACAATGGGCTGCGTTAACTCCGCTTCAGCGTTTCGCATTGATCAAGCTCGCCAGATCGAAACATGAGAACGAAAATTTTGTGCCTGCGTTGAAGGAGTTTGGCGTCCTTCAAGGGGAGTGTTGATATCATGAGCAAAAACAAAGAGTCTGAGTTTAAGCCTTATCATCACCCTGCAGGCGGCTGGGGAGCGGCCGGTGCAACGGCGAAGGTGCTGATGGAGCAGAGCGTTCTGGTCAAAGGATCACGCGGTCTGCTTGCCATGAATCAGCCGGGTGGTTTCAAATGCCCCAGTTGTGCGTTTCCCGACCCGGATCATCGAAAGAAACTTGAATTTTGTGAGAATGGCGCAAAGGCCCTCGCGCATGAGGCTACCAAAGCCCGCGTGACACGAGAGTTTTTTGCCCAGCATACCGTTACGGAACTCAGGGAGTGTAGTGATTACTGGCTGGAAATGCAGGGGCGCCTAACCGAACCTATGCGCTATGATCCTGCGAGCGACAAATATGTGCCGATTGCCTGGGATGATGCCTATACCCTGATTGCAAAGCACCTTCGGGCGCTGGAAAGCCCTCATCAGGCAGAGTTCTATACGTCCGGTAGAACGGCTAATGAAACCGCTTTTCTTTATTCCATCTTTGTGCGCGAGTTCGGGACCAACAATTTTCCCGATTGCTCGAATATGTGTCATGAGCCGACATCCCGCGGGCTACCTTCGTCGATCGGAATTGGAAAAGGCACGATCGTCATGGCTGATTTTGACCATGCCGAGGCTATCTTTGTCATTGGCCAGAATACCGGAACCAATTCCCCCCGGATGATGACGAACCTAGTGGAGGCTCGCAAACGCGGCATTCCCATCGTTCTGATCAATCCGATGCCAGAACGGGCGCTGATCCGTTTTACGGAACCGCAGGATATCCTGCAGATGGGCACGTTTGGTTCAACAGCCATTTCCAGTGAATTCGTTCATGTGCGTATTGGTGGCGATCTGGCAGTCTTCAAGGGGATGATGCGCGCGCTGTTCGAGGCTGAAGATCGCGGCGAGCCAGTGCTGGATCATGCTTTTATTGCTGAGCATACAGTGGGGCTGGAGGCTCTGCGCGCTGACGTCATGTCAGTTTCCTGGGCAGATATCACTCGTATTTCTGGCATATCGGAAGAGCAGATCCGTCGGATTGCCGGAATTTATGCCAAATCCAACGCGACGATCATGTGTTATGGGATGGGAATAACGCAGCATCAGGAAGGATCCCAACTTGTCCAGCAGGTTGCGAACCTTCTGTTGCTCAAGGGGAATTTCGGTAAAAAAGGTGCGGGCATTGCACCGATCCGGGGACATTCCAACGTCCAGGGGGACCGCACGGTCGGCATCGATGAAAAGCCAACACAGGCTTATCTTGATCGCGTAAGAGATGTTTTCGGTTTTGAGCCACCACGCGAGCACGGCCATCATGTGATTGAGGCTGTTGAAGCGATGGAAGCCGGGACTGCCAAGATTTTCTTTGGTATGGGCGGGAATTTTATCCGCGCAATTCCTGATACCGAACGGTCTTATGCTGCCATGGCAAAGCTCGATCTTACAGTGGGGATCGCAACAAAGCTCAATCGCGGGCACCTGATCCATGGCAAGGAAGCCCTTATTCTGCCTGTTGTGGCCCGTTCTGAGATTATCCGTACGTCAGCGGGTGAACAGTTCGTGACCATTGAGGACGCCATGTCGAACGTTACGCCTTCGCGTGGTGTTTTCGAGCCGGTTAGCTCCGATGTGCGGCCTGAGACGGAAATCGTCTGTCGGGTGGCTATGGCCACTCTCCCAGAGTCAAAAATTCCGTGGGCAGACTATATCGAAGATTATACTTTAATTCGGGACAAGATTGCTGAGGTTTATCCGGCGATTTACACGGGGTTCTCGGAAAAAATGAAAGACCCTCACGGGTTTCATCTCGATATTCCGCCTCGTCGTCGTGTCTGGATGACCCCGAATGGAAAAGCGAATTTTCTTGTTTTTCCGGGGCTAACGGTGGACGACGTGATTGATGATCCGGCAATGCTTCGGCTGGCCACAATCCGTTCGCACGATCAGTACAACACGACAATCTACAGCAACAACGACCGGTATCGGGGGGTCTATAACACGCGTATGGTTATCTTCATGAACAAAGAAGATCGTGAAGCGCGGGGATTGGAAAACGGGGCTGTCGTGGGGCTGGAAACCTACAGTGACGATGGATATCGGCGCTATGTCGATGGGCTGACCATTCTGGATTATCCAATGTCTCGTGGATCTATTGCGGGTTATTACCCAGAGTTAAATCCTCTTCTACCGCTGGATTTTTTCGATGAAATCAGCGGTACGCCAGCGGCCAAGGCTATTCCAGTTAAAGTTGTGCCAAGCGTGACGTCTGCAGCCCCAATCCGGATTGCGGGCTAAGTGGGAGCCGTATCGGCAAGAAAGAGCTATGAGAGCATATACAAGCTTTTTCTTGCCGGGAGCGGGCGTTGCACTCCTGACAGGCAGTATCAGTGAGAAAGGCGTATGACGCCATTATTTCAGAGTCGAACGGCAACCCTCCTTAGTCGCCCAGAGGAAGAGATCGTTCTGAATATTGCCGATGAAGTTCCGGTCAGGCTCGTTTTTAATGGCATTGTTCCGCACGGGGTGATGATGATGACCCCGGATCACCTGACGGACTTTGCTTATGGCTACTGCCTAACTGAACAAATCATTACGAATAAAAAGCAGATCCGCTCAGTCTCTGTTCTGGATGGTGAAGATGGTCTGACCTTGGACGTTACGATTTCAGGGGACCGTCTTTCAATCCTGCTACGACGCAGACCCCGTGCCCAAACCGGCCATTCAAGTTGTGGTCTTTGCGGGACTGATACTGTGTTGTCCGTTGATGCCCATGAAGAGGTGCCTTTTCCCATCAATGCCAAGATTGCGCCGACTGCGATCCTGCGTGCCCTGCATGATCTTGAAAAGTGGCAAACCCTGAATGCAGCGACACGCATGGTTCATGGAGCAGCCTGGGCCGACCAGAATGGGAAAATCCTTTTAATCCGTGAGGATATCGGCCGTCATAATGCGCTTGATAAGCTGATTGGTGCATGGATGTGCGATGATCGTCTTTTTGAAAATGGATTTTGTCTTCTGACCAGTCGCTATTCATACGAAATGGCACTTAAAACTGTGCGCGCGGGTATGGCGACGGTGGTTGCCGTTTCAGCACCAACGGATCGCGCTTTGCGGTTGGCTCAGAAAATGAATCAAACACTGATTGCAATTGCACGACAGGACAAGCAGTTCGTTTTCTGCGGTGAAGCGCGCTTAAGTGGCTCCCCGCCAATAGACTATTCTATCGCACGTGGAGGGACCAGCAGCATAGCTATTTAGCGGGGACAGACCTCGATCTGCTCAGAACGCAGAACGACCTAAAAATCATGAATCAAATCGCCAAAAGCCCAAAATCAGAATCTAGCAACTGTGTTTAAGCGGCGGAGCTAATGCGCCATGGCACTCCAGTTTTGAGGATAGCGTTGGCGATTGTGATGAGGCGCCGTGCGATAGCGACGATCACCAATTTATGTGGTTTACCCCGCTCTTTCATGCGCTTGGCGACAGCTTTCAGAACCGGATTATGGCAGGCAGCTGCCAATCCTGCCTGGAACAGCACGTGGCGGAGAGATCTTCTTCCCCCTGAAATGATCCGTTTCCCACGCATCGCGCCACTATCATGAGCCATTGGCGCAAGACCCGTCATTGCAGCGGCTTCTGTCGCTGTCATGCGGCCGAGCTCTGGCATTTCGGCGAGAAGCATGGCGACTGATACCGGGCCGATACCAGGAATGGAACGGAGAAGCTCTGCTTTGGCGGAGAGTTCTTCTGCCTCTCCGATAACACTTTCAATCCGTTGTTCAAGCTCGCTGATCTGGCTTTCGAGAAATGCTTTGAGGCTGCTGTCCATATCCTCCAGTTCAGCGCTCATACCCTGCTTGCGGCGCGCCGAAATCTGGGCAGAAAGCCGTTTACGTGCCTCCACCATCTGGAGGGTTCGAAAAACCCACTGGTTTTGGGTCGGCCTTTATGATTCCATTTTTCCTACGTTGATTGGGTATGGTGGAAGATGAAGCAGCCGGGTTTCTTTGATGTTGAAGAGCGGCTTGCTCGATTGAGCGGACTTGGTGATCAGCTCGAAGCGTTTTCCCGGACTGTGGATTTTGAAGTCTTCCGCCCTGACCTGGAGAAGGCTCTGACGTATTCTGACGGAAGCAAAGGCGGACGACCGCCATTTGATCCGGTGCTGATGTTCAAAATTCTGGTGATCCAGACGCTCAGCAATTTGTCTGATGAGCGGACGGAATATCTGATCAACGATCGCCTCTCCTTTATGCGTTTCCTTGGTCTGGGACTTTCAGATCGGGTGCCTGATGCCAAAACGGTCTGGCTGTTCCGCGAGCGTCTGACCCAGGCGGGTGCGATCGATGGGCTGTTCAACCGCTTTGATGCGACCCTGCGCAACGCCGGGTATTTACCGATGTCCGGCCAAATCCTGGATGCCACGCTCATAGCTGCTCCAAAGCAGCGGAACACCAACGCAGAGAAAGCCGATCTTCGGGAAGGACGTATTCCTGAAGACTGGCAGGACAAACCCAGAAAGCTGTCGCACAAGGATCGTCATGCGCGCTGGACACTGAAGTTCACGAAAGCAAAACGGCAGGATGATGGAACCATGCCATCCAGCGATCTCGCCATTCCATTCTTTGGCTACAAATCCCATGTCTCCATCGACCGGAAATACCGGTTCATCCGGAAATGGAAGACGACGGATGCAGCAGCCAGCGATGGCGCGCGCTTGAGAGAGGGGCTGCTGGATAAAAGCAACACAGCCTCAACGGTTTGGGCAGACACGGCGTATCGCTCAAAAGCCAACGAGGACTTCATGGAGGAGCATGGCTTTGTCTCGAAGGTTCACAGGAAAAAGCCGCACCTTAAACCCATGTCCCGCCATATCCAGAAATCGAATGCTGGAAAGTCGGTCATCCGATCGCGTGTCGAGCATGTCTTTGCCGATCAGAAATCGCAGACAGGACTGTTCGTCCGAACTGTAGGCATAACGCGAGCCACCATGAGGGTCGGGCTGGCCAATATCGTCTACAACATGCGTCGCTTTCTCTTCCTGGAGCGGATCAGCGCGAGCGCGTAGATATCCAGCGGATGGCAGCCCTCGATCTGCTCAAAACGCAGATCGAAAACAACTCAAAGAACCGTCTATCAAATCGCCAAAAGCCAGAAATTACGGGCCAAGCACATCAATCAAGGGTTCTTCGATCCCTCCATCTGGATCTGCGCCTCTTTGCAAAGGAGGGCATGGGCCTGCACGGCACGCTGGAGACAATCCGCGATGAAGTGGCGCACTTCACGCCGGACCTGAAAGAAAATCTTGATGATGCTGACAAAACCAATGCCGACATCAAAAAATCCATTGACGCTTACATTGCCCGTGAAGGGATCACAGCCCCTATCGAAGAACCTTATGTACCTGTCTGGGAGCCCGATGGCAGTAACACACCTCTGGATCTGAAGGCCGCCGGAATCACCTCGATCCTCTGGTGCATCGGTTTCCGCCCGAATTATCGCTGGATCGATGTGCCGGTCTTCAACGGGGCTAACAAGCCGGTCTGGCATCGGGGCGTAACTGACGCGCCGGGTTTCTACTTCCTTGGTCTGCCATGGCTGCACACATGGGGATCGGGACGGTTCTCCGGTATTTCCCGCGATGCCGCATGGCTGGCCAGCCAGATCACCGGCAAAGACGTGCCTGTAGCCTGAACGGAGAAAGTGCCATGCTTCCATGGACGACATACGAAGCGATGTACGATGCGGCACAGAACCAGCCGGAACAGTTCTGGCTGGCTGCGGCGCAACGCATCACATGGAAGCAGGCACCAGTGACCGCATGCAGAACACGGTCGGATGGCTGGCATGACTGGTTTCCCGAGGCCACGCTCAACACCTGCTACAACGCCGTGGACCGGCATGTGGAAGACGGACGCGGCGCACAGGCTGCCCTGATCTGGCATTCCTGCGCCACGAAGGAACGTCAGGTGGTAACCTATCGGGAACTACAGGGCAGGGTAGCCGGATTTGCCGGTGGCCTGCGGTCACTAGGGGTAGGGCTTGGCGACCGTGTCCTGATCAGTATGCCGACCATGATCGAAACCGCCATCGCAATGCTGGCGTGTGCGCGGATCGGGGCCGTGCATGTCGTGGTTTTCGCGGGTTATGCCGGACCTGAACTGGCTCGGCGGATTGATAACGTGGCTCCGAAAGTCATCATCACCGCCAGTTGCAGCTTTCAGGGGCAAACCACCATCCCATCCCTGCCCGCCCTGAATGAGGCGCTGGCCGAAGCCGAGCATAGACCACAGGCCTGTGTAATTGTGCAACGCGAAGCCTGTCCAGCCTCGCCTCTGCCGGTACGGGATCACGATTTTCACACACTGGAACAGTCCGCGCCTTCAGAGCCGGTCATGCTACGCTCTGAAGATCCCCTGTATATTCTTCATACGTCCGGCACGACGGGCAATGCGAAGGGCATTGTCCGCGACAATGGCGGGCATGCCGTAGCACTCGCCCTGTCCATGGAGTTGATCTACGGCTGCAAACCTGGCGATACCTTTTTCACGACATCGGATCTAGGCTGGGTGGTTGGTCATTCTTACGGCGTCTATGCGCCGCTCATCAGCGGCTGCACCAGCGTGATCGTTGAAGGCGGTGCTTCATGTTCTACAATCCGCGCGCTTTGTCACGAACACACAGTAAAATGCCTATTCACCACGCCGACCCAAATGCGGCTGATGCGACAGGAAAGCCGCCATTTGTCAGGTGCGATATTGCCTGCGCTAGCGCGAATCTTCATGGCTGGAGAATATGCTGACCCAACCTTGCTCGACTGGGCGCGGTCGTATTTTCGAAAACCTGTCGTGAATCACTGGTGGCAGACTGAAACCGGATGGAGCATAACCGGACATTTCTTCGGTCTTCCAGAGCGTGAAACGGTTTCGCTCATGAACGACATCGGGCGTGCCGCACCGGGGTTCCAGCTGGCCACTGTCCAGTCTATGCCCGGTGAACAGTGTGGAGAAATTGTTCTGTCCTTGCCGCTTCCGCCGGGTTGTCTGGCGGGTGTGTGGAAAAGTGGTGCACTTCATCCACCCACAGTCTACCTTGACGAGGCCGGTCGGTACTATCGCACCTTCGACGAAGGCATGATTGAGGCTAACCGCGCCGTTCATATGCTCGGGCGTTCCGATGATGTCATCAAAGTAGCAGGTCGACGGGTTTCTAGCGTGCAGATTGAAAAGATCATTGCCGCCCATCCGGCGGTTCACGTCTGTGCTGTCATTGCTATTCATGATAATCTAAGGGGACAGAGGCCTGTCGCCTACGTAATCGCTGTTTCAGACAATAAATCTAAGTGCTCGGCCACAGAAATAATTGATCTAGTCAATAGGTCGCTCGGTCGATGGGTCGGCCTTAAAGAGGTGAACTTCGTCAAGAATCTTCCCACGACTGTCTCAGGAAAGATCGTGCGAAGGTGTCTCGCAACCTGACAGCGAGATATGGTTTTCCCCGACATCGAAGGTCTGGTGCCACGAGAAACGTTTGAGTGAGACCAGACCGTGTTATTCCGCACGCCTATTGTGAAGGGAGCACAGTGTAGGCTGTGCCCCTTGATCTGATGGGACGCCCTTTCAGTCGACGTCCTGTGAATGCCTGCCACAGTTTCGGACACGAGGGTATGGGAGGAGAGACTACTGCCTATTCGCCGATGTGTATTCTGGACGGTAGAGCTTAGCTTCCATCCAGTCCACGATGTCTTCGGGTTCAGGGACTTGGGCCAGGCCCGAGTTGAAGATTTGGCGTGCGACTTTAATGGCCGTATTGATTTCTACGCGCAGAACATCTTTTTGCGGCGGGAAAAGCAGGCCGTGAGCGCGTTGTTCTGCTGTGACTTGTTCGGCGGTTGCCTTGGCCGCCTCGAGAAAGACCTCGTCGGTGATGCGTCGTGCCTGTGTTGCCCAGACAGCCAGTGCCACGGCGGGGAAGATGTAAAAATTATTGGCCTGGCCGGGGGTTAGCGTCTTGCCATTCAAAGTGACATCATCGAACTGGACACCAGCAGCGAAGAGCGCTCGGCCGTCGGTCCAGCGATAGGCCTGTTCGGCAGTGCATTCCGCCTTGTCGGTGGGATTGGAAAGCGCGAAAATAACGGGCTTGTCGTTGATGCTTGCCATGGTGCGGACGACTTCTTCGGTGAAGCCACCCGCGTTGGTACTGACGCCGATCAGGACAGTGGGCTTAATAGATTTGACGGCTTCTGCAAGATCTTTTGTCGCTGCATGGGAGTGGGCGAACACTTCCTGCGACGCATTAAGGTCCTGCCGCGAAGGTTCGATCAAGCCGTTGATATCCATCATGGAAATGCGGGCGCGGGCGTCAGCTTCAGAAAGACCTTCGTCCTGTAATGCACTCACGATCATATTCGCGATGCCGATCCCAGCAGAACCTGCGCCGTAGAACAGGATACGTTGTTCTTTCAGCGCCTCACCCTTGATCGATAAGGCTGTGTCGAGGCCCGCGATCGTAATGGCCGCAGTCCCCTGAATGTCGTCATTATAGCAAAGGATCTTGTCACGGTATCGCGCCAGTAGGCGGATGGCATCGTCTCCTTTCCAGTCTTCAAAATGCAGGCAGCAATGAGGATAAAGCTCTTGAATGGCTGCGACGAGTTCATCAACGAATGCGTCGAGTTCGTCTGACGATGGGGGTGCCTGCCGCAAACCGAGATAGAGTGGATCGTCAATCAATTTCTGATTGGTCGTACCGATATCCAGCAACATCGGCATCAGGCCCTGAGGTGGAATTGCGGCGCAGGCTGTATAGAGTTGCAGCTTGCCCACCGGAATACCCATGCCGTTGGCGCCAATATCTCCGAGCCCGAGAATACGACCGCCGGAACTGACGCAGATAAAGCGCACATCTTTTTCGGGCCAGTTGGCGAGAATCTCTTTCACATGCCCTTTGTGACGCAACGAAAGATACAGGCCTTGTGGTCTCTCAAAGAGACGATTGTACTGAAGGCAGGCATCAGCGATCGTCGGATCGTAAACAATCGGAAGAAAGCGTTTCGGATCGGACATCACAACCTTGAAGAACAGTGTTTCGTTACGCTGTGACAAGCCGTTCAGATGCAAGAAGCGCTCGAGATCGTTGCTCTTGCTGTCCAGCTGCCACAGGACGCGCTCCATCTGCCGATCAAGAGTTTCGACGGCGTCAGGTAGGAGGCCGAGCGTACCATTCCTGTGTCGCTCCTCATTCGTGAAGGCGGTTTCGCGGTTGTGAACCGCATCCAGAAGGGGAGGGAGTGAAGATGCAGTGCGATCGGACGTCATGTCTGTCTCCATTCATTGATGAACAAACAATGGATGTGCGTTGATGGTGCTGGTAGTCGCATAAAAGGCATTGTATCTGTGTATAAAATGCAAAGATGGCCCCTCAATGCACGATGACGCCGGTGACCTGAGATTTTTCGTACTCCTCGTTGAAGCGGGAAATCTGACTGCCGTCGCACGTCATCTCAACGTTTCGGCAGGAGCTTCCAGTCGAAGACTGGCTCGGATGGAGGAGCGGCTTGGCGTACGGCTGGTAACAAGGACATCGAGGCGTTTCGACCTGACGGATGAAGGGCAGACGTTTTATGAGCGTGCTGCAGAGATCATGACTGATATTGAAGCAGCCGAAGCCGAGATCTCCGCCAATCAAAAAGAGCTTCGTGGTGTTCTGAGGATTGGAGCACCACTTGAACTGGGACGTCGCCGTTTGGCTGATTTTGTCAGTGAATTCGCCGATCGTTTCCCGAAGCTGCGCGTTCATCTTCTTCTGTCGGATGAAGGGCTGGATGTTGTTAATAGTCGCCTTGACCTAGCCATTCGGATTGGCATGCCGAATGAAACGGGGGTTGTTGCGACAAAAATCATGAGCAGTGAACGAGTCATCTGCGCTGCTCCAGCCTATCTTAAAAAATTTGGCATGCCTGCCACTCCTGCCGAATTAAATCGGCATCGCTGTATTTGCCTGATGCGTGGGCATGAGCTGGGAATGCTCGACCGATGGCGGCTGTCTCGTGAAGGAGAAGATCAGGTCGTTGAGGTAACGCCGCATCTATCGACGACGAGCGGCGAAGTGGTGCATGATTGGGCACTCAAGGGTAAAGGCATCGTGTTCAAAGTCTTGTGGGACGTCGGCGACGACCTGCAATGCGGCAGGTTGGTCCGTCTTTTACCGGAGTACCAAGGGGAGACGATCGGATTGTTTGCAACGATGCCAAGTCGACGTAACGTGCCTCTGCGCGTTCGAACTTTTCTCGACAATTTAAGAGATTTTTTGTCACACCGATCGTCATGGCATTAGTGAAAATAATTAATATGTATGGACGGTTTTTTTAAGTGTTAATAGAAATTACGGATAATACACTCAATATTATATTCTAATTATTGTTTCCTATATCCAGAAGAATTTGATGAAAATTGGCACTTGGTCCAGTCAATTTCGCTTCAAGGGTGGCAAGCGAGATGCTGGCTCGAGGTGAGGGGCCGGAGATGGGATGGAATGTTGCGCCATCGGCATGAATTTGTCGCAGGTAAGCCGGAACGACTGCTACACCCAGTCCCGCTGCAACCATTGGAATTGTTGCGGCGATCTGAGGGGCTGCTTGTCCGAAACGCGGAGTAAAGCCGCCTTGTTGACAGGCTGAGATAATAGCATCGTAGAAACCGGGGCCGAGTGAGCGATCAAAAATAAGAAATGGTTCTTTGGCGACGTCGATTAATTTGAGCGTGTGGTGCTTGGAAAGTGGATGGCCTTTTGGAATGGCGATCAGGGTTGGTTCATCAAAGAGAGGATGGAGTACGATTTCCGGATCTGGCGCTGGCGGGCGTACAATGGCGAGATCTACCCGGCGCTCTCGTAAAGCCTCACAGAGAGCGGGGGTGTTACTCTCTTCGAGTGTGATTACAATATCGGGCCACTGCTCTCGAAATGCTCGTATGGCTTTAGGTATTAGAGGTAACAGGGCGACGGCTCCAGCCATCCCTATTCTAAGACGCCCTTGTTCGCCAAGAGATAATCCTTTGGCCAGAAGGTGAAATTGATGTTCAAGGCGCAGAATTGTCTGGGCTTTTTCAAAAAGCTGCTCCCCAAAATCCGTCAAGGTGGCCCCGCGTTTAGACCGGATAAAGAGTTGCACTCCTAGCTCTGTTTCCAGGGATTTAATCTGCTGGCTGAGAGGAGGCTGCTCAATGTGAAGCGTCTCTGCAGCTTTTGTGAAGCTGCCATGCTTTGCGATGGCCACGAAATAGCGTAGGTGACGAAGGTCCATATATCCATATGATACACGTATGACAATCAGTCAAAATATATATTGGACGTTTGAAAAGGGGGCCTCCATTCTGTCCGAAGAATTTTTGTTGGAGATACTGAGTTATGGCTTTCACTGTTGGGCATTATCTGGCTGAGCGGCTAACGCAAATCGGCTTGAAACACCATTTTGCTGTTGCTGGTGACTACAACCTGATCCTGCTTGATCAACTGATTGAGCATGGCGGTATGAAGCAGATCTATGACTGCAATGAGTTGAATTGCAGCTTTGCGGCAGAAGGTTATGCACGCGAAAATGGTGCTGCTGCTGCTGTCGTGACGTTTAGTGTCGGTGCAATTTCAGCAATGAATGGTCTGGGTGGGGCTTATGCTGAAAATCTTCCCGTCATTCTGATTTCTGGTGCGCCGAACTCTAATGATCATGGGTCGGGCCATGTCCTGCACCACACGATCGGCACGACAGATTATAATTATCAAATGGAGATGGTGAAGCACGTTACGTGTGCGGCTGAGAGCATCACCTCGGCAGACACTGCACCTGCAAAAATCGATCACGTCATTCGGACCGCACTGCGCGAAAAAAAGCCCGCTTATTTAGAAATTGCTTGTAACGTTGCGAGCCAGCCTTGTGTGCGCCCAGGTCCGGTTTCGTCGCTTCTGTCTCACCTGAAGGCAGACGAAGTCAGCCTCAAAGCTGCGCTCGAAGAAAGTCTCGCGTTTCTTGAAAAAGCCCAGAATGTTGTCATTCTTGTCGGGAGCAAGCTGCGCTCTTGTGAGGCACTGACTGAAACAGTGGCTCTTGCAGACAAGCTCGGTTGTGCTGTGACTGTTATGGCTGCGGCCAAGAGCTTCTTCTCTGAGGCGCATCCGGGTTTCCGCGGAGTTTATTGGGGGGAGGTCAGCAGCCCTGGCGTTGAAGATGTCATCAAGAGCGCTGATGCTGTTATCACTCTGGCCCCGGTCTGGAATGATTATTCGACTGTCGGTTGGCGGGATTCCGTGCGTGGCGAGCGTGTGCTTGAGGTGGACCCAGGCCGTGTCACGGTGAGCGGAAAGACTTTTGAAGGTTTCCGTTTGAAGGAATTCGTGGCTGCTCTGACGGAGCGGGTGTCCAGTAAGCCTGCCTCTCTGGTGAAACCGTATACTCCCGTTGCGCTGCCGGTTGCTGACGGTGCCAAGCCGCTTACTAATGATGAAATGACCCGTCAGATCAATGCATTGGTTGACGGTAACACGACGTTATACGCCGAGACTGGTGATTCCTGGTTCAATGCAACACGTATGCATCTGCCTGAGGGTGCTAAAGTTGAGTCGGAAATGCAGTGGGGACATATCGGCTGGTCTGTACCGTCTATTTTCGGTAATGCCCTGGCTGCTCCTAAGCGTCAGCATGTTCTGATGGTTGGTGATGGCTCGTTCCAGCTGACGGCACAGGAAGTGGCGCAGATGGTTCGCTATGAACTGCCGGTTATTATCTTCCTCATCAATAATTTTGGTTACGTCATTGAGATCAAAATTCATGATGGTCCGTATAATTATATCCAGAACTGGGACTATGCCGCTCTGATGCAGGTCTTCAACCAGGGGGTTCCGGGCGTGGAAAGTGGTAAATACGGACTGGGCCTGCACGCTACGACAGGTGCAGAACTGGCTGAAGCCATTGAGAAGGCCAAGAAGAATACTCGTGGACCAACATTGATCGAATGTAAGCTGGATCAGACAGATTGCACCGAAACTCTCGTGCAGTGGGGTAAATTTGTTGCAGCCGCCAATTCCCGCAAGCCTGTCTGAAAATAAGTAATTTAATTTATGCATGTACCTTCCTTTAAAAACAGGAAAGTACATGCATAAACACGTCTATAAAAATAAATAACAGATCATTTTAAAATAAAAATTTATGAAGGAAATAAACGAATGAGCGTATATAGTATCCATAGTTAGTAATTCTATTTTTGTGAAGCGAGTGTTTCTTATGCGCATATCACGTTCTACCAGCCCTCGGATCGGAAGGCGTGGGTTGCTTTTGGGTATGTCGTCTCTCAGTGCCCTCTTTTGTGTTCAAACATCTCGCGCTGCGCCATCGCGTGGTGGAATGGTGCATCAAAAGTTCATGTCGGTCTCATCTCTTTTGGTGCCGCACAAGCTCAATGAAACGATTGGAATTAGAACGGCGGATGCAATGATCGCGACTGTTCCTGATTTTCCTGAACATTTAGAGCAGCTAGCATCGTTCATTGAGGCTAAAAAGCCCGCCGATGTTGAAGAGCTTATGGAAGCTCTACCAGATGTTTCTTTGAAAAATGCCGCTCAAAGCATCATTGAATCTTGGTATACTGGTGCAGTTCAGGGGGCATCCACTATTTCCGTCATTTCTTATGAAGAGGCTTTGATGTTCAAAGTCACGTCTGATGTAATGACGATACCCTCTTATGCTATTTCTGGGCCTAATGGCTGGACGGCGGACGCTCCGCCTCTTTCTCAACTTCCGATTTTTTGAAGCTGATATAGGAGCGCGCTGAAATGGTAAATGAGACAAAATATGACGTCGTTGTCGTCGGAACAGGCGTTGTTGGGTGTTTGATCGCTGAACAAGCTCTGGATGCTGGTTTGTCAGTGCTCATGTTGGAGGCTGGGCCCAGGGTTGATCGACAGACCATCGTAGAAAATTTTCGCAACCTTCCTCCGTCGTTGCGACATCATTGGGATGCGCCATTTCCTCCCCCACCATGGGCACCAGTTCTCGAAACACGCACGCCTGGCGAAGAAAATACTTATCTGGATCTGACAGGGCCTAATGCCACGGCTTACCAGCAAGGTTATGTTCGGTATGCTGGCGGAGCGACGTGGCACTGGGCTGGCATTTGTTGGCGAATGACCCCTGAAGATTTGAAATTAAAAAGCCTCTATGGGGTTGGGCGCGATTGGGCTTTTGATTATGAGACTTTAGAGCCGTATTATGCTCGTGCAGAATATGCTCTGGGCGTTTGCGGTCCAACGGATGCCGCATTGCAATGGCCTCCCAAAACGCCTCGTTCCCGGCCTTATCCCATGGGTCCGTTACCTTTGGGGCCAGGAGAGCAGCGCTTCACCGATGTTATGGCACCACTCGGCCTGCAAAATTTGCCTGCACCGCAGGCGCGCAATAGTGGTGTTAGTTATGATGGACGTCCTGCGTGCTGTGGCAATAATAACTGTTTTCCGGTCTGCCCTATTGCTGCAAAATATGACGCAGCCACGGCACTGCCACGCATTGAGGCCAAAGGCGGAAAGCTTTTAACCAATGCTGTTGCCTATCGCATTGAAGCGGATGACCGTCATAAAATACAGGCTGTCCATTATTATGACCCTCATCGAACATCACATCGCGTAACAGGGCGTGCTTTCGTCATTGCCTGTAATGGTATCGAGACACCCAAACTTCTATTGTTGTCCAAAGATGACCGCCATCCAAATGGAATTGCCAACAGTTCCGATCAGGTTGGGCGTAACATGATGGATCAGCCGAAGTTGAAAGCGACTGTTGAAATGAGCGAGCCGCTTTGGACAGGGGTTGGTCCCGTACAGGGCAGTAGCATTCTGAACACCAGTCAGGGCGACTTCCGTAGTGAATACGCTGGAGCCATGTTCCGTATGGAAAATATGGCTCGAGGCTCGATTGGTGCAGCAGAAGCGTTAAAAAAGGGTCTGTATGGACGTGCGCTCGATCAGGAAATTCGTCGCCTGTCTGCTTGTACGGGACTGTTGGTTGTGGAGCACGAGCCTCTTCCGTCGTCTATTAATCGTCTGACGCTGTCGGATAAAAAAGACTGGTTGGGGCTCAATCGCCCGCGAATTTATTATGATGTTGGTGATTATGTGCGGCGTAGTGCGGAACAATATACGATTCCGACACTTAAAAAGATGGCAGCGGCTTTAGGGGCGACAAAGTTCGATCTGAATCCTGAGTTCTTGCATAGCGATCACATCATGGGAGGCTGTATTATGGGAAAAGACCCATCAGACTCAGTTGTCGATGTTGATTGCCGTTCTCACGATCATGAGAATCTCTTTCTTCCAGGCGGGGCAGCAATGACAACCGGCGGAAGTGGAAATAGCACGATTACAATGGCAGCACTTGCTTTGAAGGCCGCCGATGCAATCGCAGCACAATTCAAGACGGCTTGATCTCATGATACAGCGATCCTTTTTCTACACAGTTACAGTCTGCTCTCTTGCTGCCATTGCTCTTTCTGCGACACATCCAGCAAAGGCTGATCCACTTGGAAATCCGCAGCGTGGTCAGTATCTGGCGATTGCTTCAGACTGCGTAGCTTGTCATACAGCGCCTCATGGACAGCCTTTCGCGGGTGGGTTGGCCATGCATACTCCTTTGGGCGTTATGTATTCGACAAACATCACTCCGTCTTTGTCAGCAGGAATTGGTCATTATTCTTTAGAAGATTTTGACAAAGCTGTTCGGCGTGGCGTCAGAAAAGATGGTGCCAACCTGTACCCCGCAATGCCGTACACAGCTTATTCCTATCTGACGGATCAGGACATTGCTGATTTATATGCGTACTTCCAGAAGGAGGTTGCTCCGGTAGATAAAAAAGGACCGGTTACAGCGCTGCCATTCCCGATGAATATCCGGTTCTCCATGTCTTTTTGGAACATGTTGTTCCTGAATGGAAAACCCTATCAGGCTGATGCGACAAAGTCGGCAGAGTGGAACAGGGGAGCTTACCTGGTACAGGGGGCGACGCATTGTGGAACCTGCCATACACATCGCGGGTTCCTGATGCAGGAAGATCTGGCGCATCCGCTGTCGGGAGCCAGTCTTGGAACATGGTACGCACCAAACATTACTCCTGACACAGTCAGTGGTATTGGGAGTTGGAGTGATCACGATCTTACGGAATATCTCCGCACGGGACGCCTGCATGGCAAAGCTCAGGCCGGAGGCGGGATGGGTGAGGCTGTTGAACACAGCTTCTCCCGCATGTCTTCCGGCGATCTCAATGCCATTAGCGTTTATTTACGCAGTTTAAAGCCGGTCAGTGATCCGAATGATCATACGTCATCCAGATTTCAGCAGGGTCATGACGTAAGTCCGGCAGTTGAATTACGGGGGACAACCCCGATTATGGATCACAATGACAACACCGCCAGTGGAGCAGCTCTCTTTATGGGGAACTGCGCCTCGTGTCATGGGGCCAGTGCTCAGGGTAGTAAAGACGGTTATTATCCATCCCTTTGGCATAATTCAGTCACAGGCGCGTCGCGTGGCGACAACCTTATATCGACCATTCTATATGGTGTTTCTCGATCAGTGGAGGGGCGGCAAGCCTTCATGCCAGGTTTCGGTGGGAAATCGGGAGATGCTGTACAGCTTGATGATGATCAGATCGCGAGGTTGAGCAATTTTGTTTTCAAAACATATGGTCGACCAGACGTTCAGGTCACACCACAGGATGTCGCGCTTATCAGAAGGGGTGGGCCTGCCTCTCCATTATTGCTGTTGTCCCGAGTTGGCATGGCGGCGGGAGCAATACTGGTCCTGGTACTGTGTGCCGTAGTGTTCGTCATAAGACGCCATAAAACGAGAAATGTTGTTTAAAGTAGAAAGGATATGAGTATGTTTGAAAAAATTCGTACGTACACAAAAGTTATGCTGATTATGTCTTTTGCGGGAGCTGTGTCTATGTCTTCATTATCATCTGCCCATGCTCAGGAGGTATCCATTCCGGAACTTCCAAAGCAGGTTGATCCAGACTTGAAAAAGAACATAGTCGGGGTTTGGGAGCTGGTTTCTTATAAGGTTCAGGATAAAGAAACCGGGAAGTTGATTGACGCTATGGGCGCCCATCCGCGTGGTCGCGTCATCTTCACCCCTGACGGTTGGGTTGCGTTTAATCTTGAAGGGAGTGATCGTCAGCCTGCAAAAAATGATGCAGACCGAGCGCATCTCATGAAGACACTCGTTGCCTATATTGGCCGTTATCGTGTGGAAGGTAACCAGTGGGTTACAAGTGTACAGACAGCATGGGCGCCAGAATGGGTTGGAACAGAGCAGCGTCGTAATATCGTCGTAAAAGGGAATGAAGCTGATGTTCTGACGCCTTGGCGGATTATGCCTAATTGGGATAACGGAAAAATGTCCCGGAGCATTATCCGTTTTAAACGGGCCGACTAATTCTAAAAAACAGGTGGAGAGATCGAAGAACCGTTGATTGATGTGCTTGGCTCGCGATTTAAGGCTTTTGGCGATTTGATTGACGGTGCTTTGGGTCGCTTTTGATCTGCGTTTTGAGCAGATCGGGGACTGCCGTCCGGCTGGATGACTACGCGCTCGCGTTCAATCTTTCGAGGAAGAGGAAGCGGCGCATATTATAGACGGTATTGGTCAGGCCGATCCTCATGGTTGCCCGGGTGATACCGATAGTTCGGACGAACAAACCCATTTGCGATTTCTGATCGGCAAAGACATGCTCGACACGCGAGCGGATGACCGACTTTCCAGCATTCGATTTCTGGATATGTTGGGGCATAGGTTTGAGATGCGGCTTTTTTCTGTGAACCTTTGAGACAAAACCCTGCTTTTCCATGAAGTCTTCGTTGGCTTTGGAGCGGTACGCCGTGTCGGCCCAAACGCTTGAGGCCGTATTGGTTTTATCCAGCAGCCCTTCTCTCAATCGCGCACCATCACTGGCGGCGACATTAGAGCGTTTTCTGCCCTGAATGAATCGTTGTGGATTCCCAAAGTGGCTGTGATCTGATTCAAGATGACAGCCGGGATGGAGGCCGGCTGTGGATGTCATCACGCACATTGTTTTCCAGTGACCATGTGGCACGGCGGAACGCAACCTCTGGCCACGTCGACACCGCCCGTAGCGTCTTGCCATATTCGTGGAAGCCCAGGTTTCATCAATGAAGACCAGCCGCGCCGGATCGAGATCGGGCTGGGCATCGAACCACTCCTGCCGTCGTGTCAGGATGTCCGGCCGGTCCTGTTCCGCCGCGTGAGCGGTCTTTTTTTCCATGTGATCTTATGACGCGCGAAGAAACGCCACAGCGTGCCGATTGCAAAGTGATGGCCGTTCTCAGCCAGTCGGGCGTGGATCTCGGCCAGGGTCAGATCGTCCTTCTGGGCGATCAGCGCATGAATACACTCTGCCTGCGCCTCAATCCGGTGAGACAGACGATCCCCGCCACGGGGGCTGGCAGCAGGACTGCCGGTCGTAGCGGCAAGAGCGCACCAGAGAACCGCACTTGCCGGACTGACGCCAAACCGTTCAGCCGCCTGACGCCGCGACAGACCATTCGAAACGGCCGCAACAACACGTTCGCGGAGATCCAGAGACAATGTGCGTGATGACATCCACAGCCGGCCTCCATCCCGGCTGTCATCTTGAATCAGATCACAGCCACTTTGGGAATCCACAACGATTCATTCAGGGCAGAAAACGCTCTAAGAGACGTATGATCCGTATAGTTGATGAAGCTCGGCCAATTACTCAGCCGCTCATGGCGAGCATTATTATGAGTTTTTCTGATATGCTTCTTCGGGGCGAACCGGCGTTAATGTCGTCACTTCGATGAAATAACCCCCTTTCGCTCGAAAGTAGAAGGACCACGCCCCATGCGCGTTGCGTGGAGCCTGCACCTCCCAGCCATCGGCGCTTAGGCGCTCATAGAGAGCATCAACGTCCTCGCGAGACTTCTGGATGAAACCAATGTGCAGGATGTCGAATTGCCTGGGATAATCGAAGCCTTCAAGTTTGTTGTCGAAGTGATTGACGATCAGCACCAGCCCATCATTGTCCTGCATGATGGCCATCTTGATCCCACGTACAACGAGAGTACGCAGGCCAAAATACTGTTCGAACATTGCGCGATCAGCCTCAGTATCGTGGCTGTAGAGGTTGATATGGTTCAGCTTCATGACTGTGTCTTTCCGTTGGTGAGACGGACACGAGCCGATCGCAATCTGGACAACGACGACCGGCCACGGACGAGGCCTATCCTCGTCGTGTCCGGCCATGGCCAAGAGCGGGTTTATTCGCTCAAGCGTGACTGTCTCTCCAGAGAGACCACAGGTTGTCACCATACCTGCATCGCTGTCTTTTTAGGCAAACACGACTTTGCTGATGCCAGTAGCAGCGGTCAAGCAGCTTCTTCAACTATGTCCGCTTAGTAGACACTCATTGGGCAACAAAAATGACCGATAAGAGGGCGTGAGCAGCAGGTCCGCTTACGCCTCATGTCAGACATAGATACATTCATTGGGGTTTACGCATAGCGGACATGCGTTTGTTCTGCTGATCGCTCCCGAGAAAGGCCGTTAGTCCGTTAACAATCTCTAGCTTTATAAGCCATTCGTCTTACTGTAGTGGGCCAGAAATGATCGATGAAGAGTTGCCACCGCCGATGGTTCACAAAGAGGTCTGTGACCGATCAAAAGCTTACTATCTGTCCGCAGCCGGACACAGCCAGTTGTGCAGAATTGCTTTTGATAATTTTCTAAAAGATATCGTAGGAAAAGAATCCAATGCTGTTTGGATTGCTTTTACAAACAACATATGTTTTGCGCTTGAAGCCAGTCTAAAATCTTTTCTATGTTTAAAAGGAATAAATGAGAAGAAGCTCTCTAGTCGGGAATATGGACACAATCTTTTGAAATTATATAATGTTGCTATCGATAATGATTTGAGAGATTTGAACGTAGTATTTCGCGAGGAGGATCTTAGTACGGTACTCGGAGAAATAATCCAGTTGTTTGGAAAAGACTATGCTTCATTTAACTATAGATACATCGAGAAAACGATAGTGACGACTATCTCTCAGAATTCTATCGAGATGGTGCTTGCATGCATTGACTATCTGAATGAATATTTGAACGAAGAAATCAAGGTGAGGACTAGCGGGGTCGCTTCTTATGTACCTAACCTGAGACGGCCATTCCAATCCCGTCCGAATAGTAACGAATCTGATATCTAACAATGGAGTTATCTATGAGTGTCTCTCTTCTTTTGAGCGCAGCGTCAGGAGCGGCCGCGGCGCATCTGGCTCAAGTGAGTAACACGCTTTTTCATGACCTTGATGTTGCGGGGGAATTGGCCCTACGCTCGTTTCAATTCTCTGTGCCGAGCGATCCTACGTACGGTGAAATAATTAACGACTACCTTCGATCTTTAGGAATCGACCCTGACGCTCCGGCAAATGTTTCGGTATATGTACTAAAGAAATACCCCCACATAGCCGTACAGTTCGGCGCGCTACACGGACTCACTCTATCGCCAACCGGCCCCAGTTCGTTTATACTTACATAGGCCATCCACTCTATTGCGGAAGAGTGGCTACACGCGAGTGCTTTCAACACCGCCCCAAAGACGCGGCCATGACTGACACTAAACGACCGCTTTATCTCTCTTCTGCTCATTGAGCGGACATTCTGGGG